>JAEWCT010000348.1 GCA_023390485.1 Pseudomonadota bacterium | reverse complement strand
TCGCGCTCGCGGATGTATTCGCCGCGCACATAGACGTAGCAGGTGTGGGCGCGCATCGCGAAGGACGCGAGCAGTGCGCCTTCGATCATGAGATGCGGATCGTGCCGAAGGATCTCGCGATCCTTGCAGGAGCCGGGCTCCGACTCGTCGGCATTGATCACGAGATAGCTCGGCCGCGCATCGGCCTTCGGCATGAACGACCACTTGAGGCCCGTCGGGAAGCCGGCGCCGCCCCGTCCGCGCAGGCCTGACTTCTTCACCTCGTCGATGATGTAGTCGTGGCCCTTGTCGATAAAGAACTTCGTGCCGTCCCACGCGCCACGGCGCATTGCGCCCTTCAGGCCGACGTCATGGAAGCCGTAGATATTGCGGAATATGCGGTCGCGATCATGCAGCATGGGCGCTACCCTTTCGGCCTTATGCCGGCTTTGCTTTCCGGACGCCAACCGGATGCGAGCTTCTGCGCCTGCTCGATCCATTTGTCACGCGTTACACGGCCCATAAAGCCTTCCAACTGGACTTCAAACCAGGCGACGTTCTGAGGCGTCCACTTGGCGATCTGATCGAAATGCCAGATGCCCATTGCGTGAAGCTTATCGACGACATCGCCTGAAACACCCGGGATCAGCGACAGGTCATCGGCCTTGCCGCCGCGCGGCTCCTGCAAAAGCTCGGGCTCGACATTCCGGCTCGCAGCGGCGGCCCTGTCACGGATCATGTCCGCCTTGATCTTATCGATTTCGCCGGCGGAAAGCGCCCTGCCGCTGCCGCGCCCTTCAAGTTCCTTGACGAGGCCGGCGTTGGCCATCGCAGTCAGAGCTGCCGGATGAACCGGCGGGACCGGCGGCGCTTCGACTTGTGCCTTATGGGCCGGAGAGGCGAGAGCGGATGCCGGTGGCGATTCTTCCGCCTTATCTGTCTCGCCGCCGGACGTTTCTTCAAAACGCTTCTTCCAGGCGCCGATGGAAGAGCCATCGTAAAGCGCAGGGTCGGTCAATGTCGTCGGGCCGGTGACCGGAGAGGATGCGACGCGGCCGATCTGCGACCCCGGCTTCGGCTGCCTGCCGGCCACAAAGGCATCGATAATTTTGGTCAGCTGCTCGGGCGTCAGGTCTTCGTAGGTATTCTTACCAACCTGCACGACCGGCGCGTTGGCGCAGACGCCGATGCATTCGACCTCTTCCCACGACAGCGTGCCGTCGGCGTTCGGCGTGTGCGAATGGCCGTCGATGCGGTTCTTGCAGACGGCGATGAGCTCACCCGAACCACGGAGCATGCAGGGCGTGGTTCCGCATACCTGTATATGGGCCTTCGATCCCACCGGCGAAAGGTGGAACATGGTGTAGAACGTGGCGACCTCCAGGCCGCGAATGTGGGCCATGCCCAGCATATCGCAGACGAGCCTGATCGCGGGTTCGGGCAACCAGCCGGCCTGCTCCTGCGCACGCCAAAGCAGGGGGATGATCGCCGACGCCTGCTTGCCTTCGGGATATTTGGCGATCGTCTTGCTCGCCCACGCCAAATTCTCAGGCGTAAAAGCGAATTGCGCAGGCTGCACCGCATTCAGTCGGCGAACGGCCATCCATGGCTCCTCGAACGTCAGTCGTGTGGCGCCGGATACCCAACGTATCCACGTCACAAGCGTGATCTGGACCGTTACGCCCCAATGTCGACTCGCAGAGTGACATAACCCTCAGCCACCGAAGCGGTCCAGTACGAGGAATGCGGCGACAAGGCAAGCATTTGCCTATCCATTTGGGTGAGCAAGCAACGATATTCGACGATATTCGGGTGCGACGAAAAGCTCACGGCTATGGTGTCGATTTCGGCAAAGGCGCCGGCGCGGTCGTCGTCTCATCCGGAGCGAGAATGCCGCGACGTTGAAGTGTCTCGCTGGGACGCTCCGTTGCCCATCGGCGTTCAGAAAATCCGAGTGGCACCGCAAGCCAGCCAAGCAGCAGCAGAAACGTGGCGATCGGCGCGAGAAAAAGTGCAACCTGCGAGCCGACACGCAGGAAGCCCGTCCAAAGCGCCGCGAACAGCAGACCGAGCACGATGATCATCCACCCGCCATCGTCGGCGCCGCGCGCCGTCGCGAACAGGAGGCCGGCGAACAGCCCGGCCAAACCAATCAGAACCGGAATGAAGGGAAGATCGGTTTGCAGCGCGCCCATGGGCCAGCTTCGGGAGCGGGCGAAAAGGCGATAGGTTGCAAGGCTCAGGCCCCAACCGACCGCCGCTACGGCGAGCAAAAACAAGTTGTCGACCATCGGCGCTCCACCGGGAAGCATGCGCGGCTCCTTTTGACGCTCGGCCCTAGCCGCAATCTGCCAGGGCTTCGCGACAAGCGCCAGTTCGTTTCGCGTCAAATAGAACCGCCGTTACTGGCCTTCGGACTTTGCCTTCAGTGCTTCGTTCATGCCCCGAAAGCCGCGCTCCGTGGCATCGAGGACGCTACCAAAAAAGGGGATAAGCAGCCCTGAAAACTGTTCCGAATGCTCGAAGCGCGTGTCCGAACCTTCGGCGCTGAGCGCGAACCGGTGCACGCCGACAAAGAGTCCTGGAATTGGGAGCGAGCCATGCCAGGAGAAAACCCGCTCCGGCTCGACTTCGACGACGACGGGTCGAAACGTCTGCGCTTTGAGCCCCGGGGCCTCGATGATGACCTCAAGCCTGGCACCTGTTCGCCTTTCGCCTTTGATGGTGCGGATGAACGGGTTCCATGCTGGGTAGCCGTCGAAATCCATCAAGACGGACCAGACGCGCGAAGCCGGCGCCGCGATCAAAATCGATGTCTCGATCGCGCGGGCCATAGGAGTTTTCAGCGATCGATTTCGCCGAAGACGATATCGAGCGAGCCGAGGATCGCGGACACGTCCGCCAGCATATGGCCGCGGTTCAGGAAATCCATGGCTGCGAGGTGCGGGAACCCGGGAGCGCGGATCTTGCAGCGATAGGGCTTGTTGGAGCCGTCGGACACGAGATAGACGCCGAATTCGCCCTTCGGCGCTTCGACCGCGGCGTAGACCTCGCCGGGCGGAACGTGAAAGCCTTCGGTGTAGAGCTTGAAGTGGTGGATCAGCGCTTCC
>JAEWCT010000400.1 GCA_023390485.1 Pseudomonadota bacterium | reverse complement strand
ACTCGGTGTCGATCCGGCGTGGGCTGGGGTTTATGGCCCGATGACGTTCAATGGTGCGGCGTTTCTCGGAATGTTGATCGCGAGCAGCGTCTCAGATTGGTGGGCGGGTTGGAATGTTCGGGCGCGGGCCGTCGTGCCGGCCATTGGATTCATCATCGCTTCACCTTGTCTGTTCGTCATGGGAGCCGTCGAATACGTTCCGGTTATTTTGGGCTGCATCGTCGTTGCGGGGATGTCGCAAGGTTTTCTCGACGCGAACCTGATGCCGGCGGCGTGCACGGTCGTCGACTTTCGCCTCCGGGCGACGGCGTATGGGCTGTTGAATTTTGCGGGGACGACGGCCGGTGGCGTCATGACCTACATTGGCGGACGGTTGAAGGAGCAGGACGTTCCCTTCAGCGCGACTTTTCAGGTCGCAAGCATTATGATCCTTGTGGCGGGGCTTCTTCTTCTCTTCGTCAAGCCGGGTGGAGGAACACGGAAACTCGCCCAGCCGAGCGGTGCGACTTTTGACGCGACCGTCGTTCATGAATGACTTTAAGCATCCTGCAAGCATTCTTCGAAAAATTCGCTGCACGCTTCAGATGTGGCGTGGAATTTCCGTAAACCACCGGGAGCCGATGAACAGCAATGTTTTCGTGAGTTTGTGTCGCTGCAGGGCGCGGAAAAACAACGATATTTTCTGATCATTGTGATAGACATCGTTTTGAACGCTCATCAACATTGAGACGGTTCTTATGAAATTGTCATAACCGGCGAATTCGGGCGGCTTCCAAGCATCTGCTCTGTGTACCTCCTATTAAGGCGCCCGGTCTTAACGTTGCTTTTGCTCACGCTGTGAACTGAGCAAAAGTGGGTATGATGGAACCCGTGACCGTCGAAACAATTCCGGCCGGCATCGACTCGACGATCGTCGAGTGGACAATCGATTCCGGCTTTCCCCTGCTCAAGTTTCCCCGGCGGCTCGAGGCGGCATTCGAACGCGAGGTAGGCGCTGAGCGGTCCCGGCAACTTGCGGCCGGCGGCCTGTTTGGTCTCGCGCTTTACAATCTGTTCTTGATATCCGACTGGCTGGCCACGCCCGATACCTTTGGTACGGCGCTCTGGCTGCGTCTCGGCATCATTACGCCCATCGGATTGCTTGTAATCGTGGCTCTCTATTTCAACCCGCCCGTCGGCGTGCGCGAATTTCTGGCGGCGGGGGGCGCCATCATTCTTGGAGCGGGCAGCAACTTCTATTTGATGCTGATTGGCCATGGTCCAAGTCATTACGCTCAATACCAGGTCATTATTCTCGTTCTGTTGTTTATCACGATGGTGCAGCGTGTCCGCTTCTGGTACGCCGTGGCGGGTTGCCTTGCATGCTTTGCGATGCACGCCGTAAGCTTGGCAATGCTGCCGGCCTATCCCTTCGAATTTCAAGTTTCGGCGAATGCTGTCTTCGGAAGCGCCGTCGTCCTGTCGATCTTCGCGTCGTACGTGCTCGAACGCGAGATGCGGATGAATTACCTGCTGTCTCTGCGCGGTCGCTTGCAGCGACGCGATCTTGACGTCGAAAGCCGCCGCGATCCGTTGACGGGGCTTCGCAATCGCCGCTCGCTCGACGAGGTGATCGAGGGCTGCAATCAGAGCAAGGCCGTCGGGCAGGAGTTGGCGATCGTTCTCCTCGATATCGATCACTTCAAGGCCTTCAACGACACGGCGGGGCATCAGGCGGGCGACGTCTGTCTCAAGCGTGTCGCGGGTATCATTCAGAGTGAACTTCGCGATCATGTCGATGCGGCGTTCCGCTTTGGCGGCGAGGAATTCATCCTCGTCCTGCGCGGTGTCGATCTCACAACTGCCATCAGAATTTCCGAACGCATCCGGCGCGCAATCGAGGATGCGGCCATTCCGCATCCGGCGCTGGCGCTCGGTGAGGTCGTGACTGTGAGTATGGGCGTGGCGTCGGCCATCGTGAGCCGCGAGATCCGTGTCGGCGTCATCATTTCGGCTGCCGACTCGGCTCTTTATTCGGCGAAACGCAATGGGCGCAATCAGGTCTCGCCGCGTCCGCCGGCGGCAGATGTCGTCGACATGACGGATCGCAAGCTGCGATCGAAGTGAAGCCGCGTGAAGTTTTTATTCGTATAAATTTTGGTCGGAGTGCTCGCCGGGTGTCTAACGGCGCAGTCCGGCTCCAGCGCAGGGGAGATCATTTTGCTCGCGATCTTTAGTGCAGCTCCGCATCCCGAAGAATGCCCTCTGGATGCATGAATAGATTGCGGATGTGAGCGAGGCTCGCGAGTTCACTTTCACAATTGTCCTTGTTCTGTTGCGTTTCTGTTTGTCGCTCTTGACCGCGGAACAACGTCACGTCATTTGCGTTGGTGCAGGGGAATACCATTGAAGGATGATCAATATGCAGAAGGTCGCAATTCTGGCGGCGATGACGCTTGCCTTGTCGTCGGGTTGTGCTTTCGCGGTCAGTCAAGCCGTCAAGGATGCGTGCTCTTCGGATTTCGCAGCCTATTGCAGCCAGCATAAGGTTGGCACGGAACAGGCGAGACAGTGCATGCGCGAGCACCGCAAGATGCTGACGGACGGCTGCATCCAGGCGCTCGGGAAATCGAGCGAGGTCACGCAAGCCGACATCGAGCAGTACAAGCGGGAGCACAAGCAGTAAGCTGCAGCTTACTTCGGACGCTCGCCGCCTGCGCTCGGCGGGCGGCGACATGCGTCTGGCGGAACCGGTGATCCGAAGTGCAGCTTCCATCACCGGTTACCAGCGCACCTTATCCAATGAGAAAAATTGGCTGAAGATCTTGCGCACGACGGTGCTTGGCAGCTTGCCGCGCGCGAAGTGCATGAATTTGGCC
>JAEWCT010000092.1 GCA_023390485.1 Pseudomonadota bacterium | reverse complement strand
CCCCGCTTACGATCAGTGCATCAAAGCGAGCCACATCTTCAACCTGCTCGACGCTCGGGGCGTGATTTCGGTCACGGAGCGCCAGAGTTACATCCTGCGCGTCCGTGAGCTGGCGAAGGCCTGTTGCGGCGCGTGGCTAAAGACAGAAGGAGGAGGACGCGCATGAACGACACGACGCTCGGGATCGTTTCGATCGCTGTACCGCTATTCGTTATCGGCTTCTTCGCCCTGCGGCGGCTGCCCTGGATTTTCGCATTTTTCGTAGCTCTGCTTGCCGGCGGTGTCGGCTACCTCCACACGACCGGCGCGACACGCGACATCGGGCATACCGTCAGGGCGTCGCTTCCCGCGGGGCTCGTGCCGGGTCATAAGGCGGCCGAGGAAGCAGCACCGGCAGCCGAAGGTGCGGCTATGAAGGCCGAGACGCCGACGCCACCGCCCGCGCCCCCGGCGGCCGAAACCCCGCCCGCATCGGCTCCGGCTCCGGCACCCGCGCCAACGACCCCTTAACGACATTCTCTCCCCGTTGCGTCATACAACGGGGAGAGACCTAGGGTGAGGCCCGCTGATATAGCGGCCCGCATCTCCAACCCTCACCCGTGCTCGTCCTGCATGACGGGATGAGAGCCATTTCACCGAGATCGATCTTGCATGTCTGAACTACTACTCGAGCTCTTATCGGAGGAGATTCCAGCGCGCATGCAATTGCGTGCGACGGAAGATCTGAAGCGACTGATCGTCGATGGCCTGAAGGCGCGCGGTCTCGACGTCGGCGAAGCCAGGGGATTTTCAACTCCGCGGCGGCTGACCCTCGTTATCGAGAACGTACCCGCAGGCTCTCCCGCAATCTCCGAAGAGAAGAAAGGCCCGCGCGTTGGCGCGCCCGAACAGGCTGTGCAGGGCTTTCTGAAATCAGCAGGTCTCGCGTCGATCGAAGACGCGACGATCGTCAAGGACGAGAAGAAGGGCGACTACTACGTCGCCAAGATCGAGAAGCCCGGCCGCGCCGCGCCGGAAATCATCGCCGAAACGGTGATGGACGTCGCCGGCAAATTCCCATGGCCGAAATCCATGCGCTGGGGCTCGTCGCCCTTCCAATGGGTACGCCCGCTGCAATCCGTGCTCTGCCTGCTTGGCGGCAAGGTCGTTCCGTTCGAAATCGCGGGCTTCCCGTCGAGCCACGAAACGCGCGGACATCGCTTCCTTGGCCCGGGCCCATTCAAGGTCAAGAACTTCCACGACTACGAGGAAAAGCTCGCGGCCCATCATGTGATGCTCGATCCCGCGAAGCGCGTCGCGTCGATCTCCGAGCAGGCCCACGCGCTCGCCAAAGAGGCAAAGCTGGAGCTTGTCGAAGACGAAGCGCTGCTCAGCGAGAATGCCGGCCTCACCGAATGGCCACTCGTGCTGCTGGGCACGTTCGATAAAGCCTTCCTCGAAGTCCCGGGTGAAGTCCTGACGACGTCAATGAAGACGCATCAGAAGTGCTTCTCGCTGCGCGATACGAAATCGAAGAAGCTCGCCAACAAGTTCCTGCTCGTTTCGAACCTCGTCCCGACAGATGGCGGCGCGCAAATCGTTTCGGGCAATGAGAAGGTGATCCGCGCCCGGCTTGCGGACGCCAAGTTCTTCTGGGAGCAGGACCTGAAGCATCCGCTCGGAGAGATGGCGGGCAAGCTCGCAGGCATCACGTTCCATGAAAAGCTCGGCAGCCAGAAGGATCGCGTCGAGCGCATCGAGCAGCTGGCGTTCGAGCTTGCAGGCGCATGCGACGCCGATCCGCAGGACGCGCGTCGCGCCGCCGGTCTCTCGAAGGCCGATCTCGTTTCCGAGATGGTCGGCGAGTTCCCCGAGCTTCAGGGCCTGATGGGCCGCTATTACGCGGAACATGTCGGCACGAAACCCGAAATCGCCCGCGCCATCGAGCTGCACTACAAGCCGAAGGGGCCGACCGACACCGTGCCGCGCGAAGAACAGGGCGACGCCGTCGCCGTTGCCGTCGCGCTCGCCGATAAGCTCGATACGCTCGTTGGCTTCTGGGCCATCGGCGAAAAGCCGACCGGCTCCGGCGATCCCTATCAGCTCCGCCGCGCCGCGCTCGGCATCATCCGTATCGTGTTGGAGAATGATCTGCGCCTCCCGCTTCGGATTCGCATGGCGCCCACAATGGCCAAGCTCGTGGCGTATGAGATTTTTGCCGAACAGGAGCAAATGATTGCAATTGCGGAGGAGATTGCCAAGCATGGCTACGATGAGAGTTTGGAGCACTTTTCATCGGCCGTACGGAAAGAGTTTTCGAGAGAGAGCGTAAAGAAGAAGGCGTTGGAAAGTCAGGAAAGAGCGTTGGCCATATCCAACGATCTCCTCTCCTTCTTCGCCGATCGCCTCAAGGTCTTCCTCAAGGACCAGGGCAAGCGCCACGATCTGATCGATGCCGTGTTCTCGCTCGGCGGCCAGGACGACTTGGCCCTCATCGTCCGCCGTGTCGAAGCGCTCGACGGCTTCCTGAAAACGGAAGACGGCGCCAACCTTCTCGCGGGCGTGAAGCGGGCCGCCAACATCCTCTCGATCGAAGAGAAGAAGGATAAGAAATCCTACGCCGGTACTTACGATCTCGCGCTTCTGACCGAGAAGGAAGAGACCGCGCTCGCCGCCGCCATCGAGGCGGTGAAGCAGGATACCGTCGCGGCGATCCAGGTCGAAAATTTCGCGGGCGCCATGCGCGCGCTTTCGGAACTTCGCGCGCCGGTCGATCGGTTCTTCGATAAAATTCTCGTCAATGCCGAGGATCCGAAAATCCGCGAGAACCGCCTGCGGCTGCTTTCCGAAATCCGCGCCGCGACCCTCACCGTCGCCGATTTCTCGAAGATCAGCGGCTAATTGCGCCGGTCCCTGCCTTCGCATGACAAAAAAAATCCTCGGCAGACCGCCGAGGATGAAGTCGATCTAAATGCAAGCCGTGACTAGTCTTTTCGACCCGTGGCATCGGATGCGGCGACCATTGCGAATTTCGTTGGCGCAGTGAGCTTTTCGGTTGGGTGCGTCACGCGTTGCGTTTCGGATGTGAAATAATTGGGGCCGCTCATCGCGCTAAGCCAGTGAATGGTGATATTCGCGGCGTAAGCAAAGGTGATGATCGCGGCCACGATGCCGATCGAGAGCACCGCAACATAAGCAAGGTATTCAGAAACCATCAACTTCGCGCTCGCAGCCTGTGCGCGAGGGGGCTTCGGATTGAGGGGGTGGTAGATGAATTTCTGCTTCATGGCTGTTCTCTGTTAGCGCAGTACGCGGGGGCACTTCTCGCTGCGCGATCAATTGAACTTCTTGAAGCTGAGATGGGTTCCGAATCCGGTTTCGTCCAGATGTGGGCAACAGCGACGAAATCGCCCCGTCCGCGCCCTATGCTTCGACCTCAGTCGAAGCTTCCTCGTAAGCTTCCGTCGCCGAAAGCCACGCATCTTCAGCAGCTTGCAGTTCGCGGACGAACTGTCCCCGTTTCTGCGCGGCGGCCTGCGCACGCGGAGGATCGGCGCTGTAAATCTCGTGGTCGCCGAGCAGGGCATCGAGTGCCGCAATTTCCTTCGTGAGCCGTTCGACCTGCTTTTCAGCCGCGAGCATCGCCTTTTTCAGCGGCGCAAGCTCTGCCCGTCTTTCAGCAGCTGCGCGCCGCTGATCGGTCCGCGATGAACGCGTATCGCCGCCAGCGTCGTCGCGCCGTTCTGCCGTCCGCGCACCCCGCTCCTCGAGTAGAAGCGAACGATAGGAATCCATGTCCCCGTCGTACGACGTGACGGCGCCGTTGCGGACCAGCAAGAGCCGGTCCGCGCTCGCTTCGATCAGATGCCGGTCGTGGCTGATCAGGATGACGGCGCCGTTGTATTCCATCAGCGCGCGTATCAAAGCTTCGCGGCTGTCGACGTCGAGATGGTTAGTCGGCTCGTCGAGGATCAGAACGTGCGGACCGTTGAACGCCGTCAGCGCCAGCAGCAGCCGCGCTTTCTCGCCACCCGAAAGTTTTCCGCACTCTGTATCGGCCTTTGCGGCGCTGAAGCCGAATGTCCCGAGCTTGGTCCGGCGCTGTGCTTCCGTCGCGTCCGGCATCAGTTTCAGCATGTAGTCGTAAGGCGTCGCATTCGGAGCCAAGTCGTCGAGCTGATGCTGAGCGAAGTACCCGACTTCGATTTTCTGCGCGCCGAACACATCGCCGGACAGAGGCTTGAGGCGTCCCGCGATCAATTTCGCAAGCGTCGACTTGCCGTTGCCGTTCTGTCCGAGAAGCGCGATGCGGTCGTCGTTATCGATGCGAAGATCGATGCCCGAAAGGATCGGCCGTTCCGGCTCGTATCCGGCGCTTGCCTTTTCAATTCGCAACAGCGGGCTGGCGATCACCTTTTGCGGATCGGGAAAGTGAAACGGCACGACGCGCTCGTCCACCTGCTCGGCGATCGGCTGCATTTTCGCAATCGCCTTGATGCGGCTCTGCGCCTGCGATGCCTTGGTCGCCTTCGCTCTGAAGCGATCGACGAACGCTTGCAAATGCCGGCGCTGCTCGTCCTGCTTCTTCTTGAGCTTCATTTCGAGGCGCTGCTTCTCGCGGCGCGTTTCCTCGAAATCATCGTAACCGCCGGAGTAAAGCGTCAGCTTTCCCTTATCGAGATGCAGGATCGACGAAACCGCGCGATTGAGAAGATCGCGGTCATGGCTGACGATCAGCACGGTGTGCGGATAGGCCCTCAAATGGTTTTCGAGCCAGAGCGTGCCCTCGAGGTCGAGATAGTTCGTCGGCTCGTCGAGCAGCAGAATGTCCGGCTTCAAGAACAGGATCGCGCCGAGGGCCACCCGCATCCGCCAGCCGCCGGAGAACTCGCGGCAGGCGCGCCGTTGCGCTTCTTCATCGAAGCCGAGGCCTGAAAGAATGCGCGCCGCGCGTGACGGCGCCGAATGCGCCTCGATGTCCGTCAGCCGCATTTGGATTTCGGCGATGCGCTCGGGATCAGTCGCGTGTTCGGCCTCGCTGAGAAGCTTGGCCCTTTCCGTATCCGCCGAAAGCACCCAGTCGATGAGGCTGTCGTCGCCGCCCGGCGCTTCCTGGGCGACGTGACCGAGACGGGCATTCCGCGGCATGGAAA
>JAEWCT010000070.1 GCA_023390485.1 Pseudomonadota bacterium | reverse complement strand
CCGGCCTCAAAACCCGGGTCACCGCGACGCAGGCGGCGATTGACTTGCGAAAAACCCACCCGTAGCTTGGCTCTTCGCAGCTGCGAGAACACTTTTTCTGCCATCGGGCAGGCCGGTCTTTCGGTTTGCACGGTCAGGCGGTTGCCGCGCTGCAAGAACCTGCGTTCGTCCGAAGCGCGGGAAACAACAACAAGGGAGCGCCAGTCATCCTGGCGAATGAGATGAAGATCGTTGTCCCGGTCAAGCGCGTCGTCGACTACAACGTCAAGATTCGCGTCAAACCGGACGGTTCCGGCATCGACTTGGCTAACGTTAAAATGTCGATGAACCCATTCGATGAAATCGCGATCGAAGAGGCCGTGCGCCTCAAGGAAAAGAGCGGCGCCAAGGAAGTCGTCGCCGTCTCGATCGGCTCGGCGAAAGCGCAGGACACACTCCGCACCGCGCTCGCCATCGGCGCCGATCGCGCCATTCTCATCGAAGTCCCCGAAGGCACGATCGTCGAGCCCCTCGCCGTCGCAAAGCTGCTGAAAGCTCTCGTCGCGGCCGAAACGCCCGACCTCGTCATTCTCGGCAAGCAAGCGATCGATGACGACAGCAATCAGACGGGCCAGATGCTCGCGAGCTTGCTCGACTGGCCGCAGGCCACTTTCGCGTCGAAGGTCGTCCCGGATGGAGGCGCGATCTCCGTGACTCGCGAAGTCGACGGCGGCCTCGAAACGATCAAGGTCAATTTGCCGGCAGTCGTTACGACCGACCTGCGCCTGAACGAGCCACGCTATCCCTCGCTTCCCAACATCATGAAGGCCAAGAAAAAGCCGCTCGATGTCAAGAAGCCGGAAGACTTCGGCGTCGATATCGCGCCGCGTCTCAAAGTGCTGAAGACAAGCGAACCGGCAACGCGTAAAGCCGGTGTCAAAGTTGGCAGCGTTGCCGAACTGGTTGAGAAGCTGAAAAGCGAAGCGGGAGTCCTCTAATGTCGACACTTCTCCTCGCTGAACTTTCGGACAACACACTCTCTCCGGCAACGGCCAAAGCCCTTTCCGCGGCGAAGGATCTTGGCGGAGACGTCCACATTCTGGTTGCAGGCTCCGACGTTGGTAGCGCCGCCGAGACCGCAGCCAAGCTTGCAGGCGTCTCGAAGGTTCTCGTCGCGGATGCACCTCACCTGGCCAAAGGCCTCGCCGAGGAAGTGACGGCGACGATCCTCGCGATCGCGAAGGATTATGCGGCCATCGTCGCTCCGGCGACGGCCTCTGGTAAGAACATCCTGCCGCGCGTCGCCGCCAAGCTCGACGTCATGCAGATTTCAGACATCACCAAAGTCGTTTCGCCCGATACGTTCGAGCGCCCGATCTACGCCGGCAACGCCATCCAGACGGTTCAATCAACCGATCCGACGAAGGTCATCACCGTTCGAACGGCAGCGTTTCCGGCCGCCGGCGAAGGCGGCTCGGCTGCAATCGAAAAGGTCGCCGTTCCGGCCGCCGTCGGCATTTCGACGTTCGAGAAGGCCGAGCTGTCGAAGTCTGATCGCCCTGAGCTGACATCGGCGAAGATCATCATCTCTGGCGGCCGCGGTATGGCCAACGGCGACAATTTCACCAAGTACATCGCCCCCGTCGCCGATCGTCTCGGCGCCGCCATGGGCGCCTCGCGCGCGGCCGTCGACGCGGGCTTCGTTCCGAACGACTGGCAAGTCGGACAGACCGGCAAGGTGGTTGCCCCGGATCTCTACATCGCCGTCGGTATTTCAGGCGCCATTCAGCATCTCGCCGGCATGAAGGACTCCAAAGTCATCGTCGCGATCAACAAGGATGGCGAAGCGCCGATCTTCCAGGTCGCGGACTACGGGCTCGTCGCGGACCTTTTCCAGGCCCTGCCCGAACTCGACGCTGAACTGCAAAAAGCCGGACGCTGAGCAAGCTTTCATCCCGAAGGACATCCGTTCATGCCGCAAGTTCAGAAGCTGATGGAAAAAGCCAAGGCGGGTGTGAAGCCTGCCCGGACGATCAGCAAAGTCGGCATCATTGGCGCGGGCCAGATGGGCAGCGGCATCGCACACGTCGTGGCGCTGTCGGGCTACACGGTCGCGCTCAACGACCTGAAGCGGGAGTCCTTCGATCACGGCCTGGAAGTGGTCAATAAGAACATGGCCCGCCAGATCGCCAAGGGCCTGATCAAGGAAGAAGATCGCGATACGGCCCTTGAGCGCATCAGCTTCGCGCCGTCGCTCGAAGACTTCGGCGATTGCGATCTCGTTATCGAAGCGGCAACCGAAGACGAAGCCCTGAAACACAAGATCTTCGCCGCGCTTTGCCCGCACCTGAAGCCGACGGCGCTGCTCGCCTCGAACACGTCGTCGATTTCGATTACCCGTCTCGCAGCGACGACCGACCGTCCAGAAGACTTCATCGGCATGCACTTCATGAACCCCGTGCCGGTCATGGAGCTCGTCGAACTCATTCGCGGCATCGCCACCGGCGACGAGACGTTCGCGACAGCTCGCGTCTTCGTCGAAAGCCTCGGCAAGACGACGGCCGTGTCGGAAGATTTCCCGGCCTTCATCGTCAATCGTATTCTGCTGCCGATGATCAATGAAGCCGTCTACACGCTCTATGAAGGCGTCGGCACGGTCGATGCCATCGATAAGGCGCTGCGGCTCGGCGCGCATCATCCGATGGGGCCGCTGGAACTCGCCGACTTCATCGGTCTCGATACCTGCCTGAGCGTCATGCAAGTGCTCTATGAAGGCCTGTCGGACTCGAAATATCGCCCCTGTCCGTTGCTCGTGAAATACGTCGAAGCCGGTTGGCTCGGCCGCAAAACGAAGCGAGGCTTCTACGATTATCGCGGCGAGAAGCCCGTCCCGACCCGATAAGGGTTTTACCCAAGCAGTTTTCCGAACATTTCGCCAATCTTGGCCTGCTCGACCAGCGCCGTCAGTCCCGGATAGACGACGAGCCATGACATCGCGCCAAGAAAAAGCGTGACGCCGATCGCAATCGGCCAGGACATTCCCCAGAATCTCTTATGACTTGCCGCGACGAATGCCAGGATGCCGGCGAGCCCAAGCATCGTCAACGCTTGCGCGACTTCTTGCAGATCGATGTTTGCGCCGGTCTTCACCACCGCCAACGCGATCGTAAGCGCGGTGAGCGAGATGGCAATCGACAGCAGCGCCCCGTAACTGACGCTCAAAACGCACAGCTTCACGTATGACATCGGCGAACGCGGCAGCGTGCCGAGTTCACGGCAGATGTAATATTGGATGGGTGTCAGGATCGCCATCCCAACGTACTGCACGGCCTCGTTGGTGATGACGGCCCCGCTGTTCGCGGTATTGGGAACATCGAACAGCGCCGAGAAAACCCTTGGCATAATCACGTAAGCAAGCGTCAGCTGGGCGCCGACCGTCGCTGTCAGAAAGCCCCAATGCGATCGGTATGTCGGATCGTCCGTCAGCCGGATGATCGTATTGACCGGACTGAGCAAGAAGGAAATCGCGACGGCAAATATCCCTTTGCCGCGACGGGAGCTGAGAAACTCCGAAGTGAGCGCGCTCCAGCCCTCATGGCTATCATGAGCCGGGGCGGCGGTGCCGCAGCCGCTGCAGAACTTTCCCTGCAATGCCGTGCCGCAATTGCTGCAAAATCTGGAACTTGCCGTCCCCGCCATGACCGCCAACCCCGTGCTGCCCTAAGCGGCGATTCTTCTATCACGACAGCGTTAAGCCAGAAACTGGCGCGCGGATCCGTTCGGGGTTATGCAGCCGTTTCACGGATGTTCGGAACAAGAGAAGAATATGGCTGACATTTCACGCGTGGCGCTGGTGACCGGCGCGGGATCGGGTATCGGACAGGCTGTTGCACTGAAGCTGCAGGCCGCGAGATTCGACGTCGCCCTTCTCGGGCGGCGCGTATCCGAGCTTGAGAAAACGGCCGCGGCAGCCGCACCCGGTGGCGGCCGGTTCCTGCTCACGCCCGCCGATGTCGCCGATGAAAAAGCCGTCCACGCAGCTTTTGAAAAGACATCGGAGGCTTTCGGCCGTCTCGATCTCCTGTTCAATAACGCTGGAACGTTCACGCAGGGCGTTCCGCTCGAAGAGCTACCCGTCGAAGAATGGAAACGCGTTGTCGATGTCAACCTGACGGGACCCTTTCTCTGCGCGCGCGAAGCCATCCGCATCATGAAGGCGCAAACTCCGAAGGGCGGACGGATCATCAATAACGGCTCGATCTCGGCGCAAGTGCCGCGCCCCTTCTCGGCCGCCTACACGGCGACGAAGCATGCCATCACCGGCCTGACGAAATCCATTTCGCTCGACGGCCGCGCCGACAACATCGCCTGCTCGCAGATCGATATCGGCAACGCCGCGACGGACGTGACGGCAAAAATGGCGAGCGGCATTCTGCAAGCCGATGGACGCGTGATGGTCGAACCGCGGATGGACGTCGCGCACGTCGCCGATGCCGTGCTTTACATCGCCAATCTTCCGCTCGATGCCAATGTGCAGTCGATGACGCTGATGGCAACGGCGATGCCGTTCATCGGCCGCGGCTGAGAGTGATCAGCTTGGGCGAACTGGGAACTTGGCCGTCGACCAGAGAAGCCAAAGCGCCACCAGAAAAAGACCGATCGCCAAAAGACGATTCACCGTCCGCACCCGGCCGGCGTCTTGGAGCAAAGGCCGCGCGCGCGACGCCAGCGCGACGATCCCGCCATGGATGATCGTTGCAATGGCCACATACGCGACCGTAAGCGTTACGGTTTGCGGCAGCAGTGGCTGATCGGGATCGATGAACTGCGGCAGCATCGCAATGTAAAAGACCGCCGCCTTCGGGTTGAGAACATTCGTTAGAAACCCGCGAACGAAATATCGTCCCGGCGTGGCGTTGTCGTTGTTCGCCTCCATTGGCTCTTCGCCGCGCCAGACGTCGTAGGCCAGCCAGACCATATAGAGCACGCCCGCCCACCGGAACGATTCGTAGAGCATTCGGGATTGCGAAATGATCGCCGTGACGCCGAGCGCTGCAAGCAACCCCACGAAAAGAAGGCCGCTGGCGACTCCGGCGACCGCCGTGAAACCTGCGCGACGGCCGTCGGCCAGCGTCAAAACGGCGAGATAAGTCATGTTCGGGCCGGGCGTCAGCTCGATCAGGAC
>JAEWCT010000377.1 GCA_023390485.1 Pseudomonadota bacterium | reverse complement strand
CATCTATGGCCTGCTGCCGCCTTTCGAGCGGGCCCGCGATCCGCTCATCAGCTTCTGCGAGGACTACGCGGCTTTGCGTTCGCGATCTCTTGCTCATGCAATCGAGCTTTGCAGTTGGACCGATCTGCTCTTCGCCGACCCGGCCCAGGAAGAGACGGCCGACGAGCGGCGCCTCCGCCATGCCGCTTGCCTGCTTTCCGATGTCGGCTGGCGCGCCCATCCCGATTATCGTGGCGAGCAAAGCGTCAATACGATCGCCCATGCCGGCCTCGGCGGCGTCGATCATCAAGGCCGCATCTTCCTGGCGCTCTCCGTTTTTCATCGTCATGAAACGTCTGAGGAAAACGGTCAGCATCTGTCAGAGCGGCTGCGCAGCCTTGTCAGCAAACGCGTGCAGCGCCGGGCACGGATCGTTGGCGCCGCCATTCGGACTGCCCATATGCTTTCAATCGGCATGGCTGGTGTCGTTGACCAGACGCCGCTCAGCTACGAGAACGGCACCCTGGTGTTGACGATACCGGTGGCCTACGCAGCCCTGGACGGCGAAAGGCTGCGCCGCCGATTCGAGACGCTTGCGGCTTTGGTCGGCAAAAGGCCGGAAATCCGAATTACCCGTTGAGAGGCAGTACGCCTCGCTTGCGATGCGTCATTTTCTGCTAGTCTGCTACAAAAGTTACCGGGATGAAGACAGCCTCCATGGCGGAAGACCTTTACGAAATTCTCGGCGTCTCGCGGGGAGCCACCGAGGACGAGATCCGTTCGGCGTTTCGTAAGGCGGCCAAAGCCAATCATCCGGACGTCAACCCCAACAATGCAGGCGCCGCCGAACGCTTCAAGAAGATTACCGCCGCCAACGATATCCTCAGCGACCCCGAGAAGCGCCGCCAGTACGACGCCGGCGAGATTGACGCCAAGGGCGACATGCGCCGTCCGCAGTGGAGCCGGGCGGCTGGGGGGCAGCGCGGTCCGTTTTCGGCGCGAGGCTTCGAAGGCCGCCCGGGTGGGGGCAGCTTCGAGGACTTCAGCTTCTCCGACATTTTTTCCGATGTTTTCGGTTCGGCCGGAGGCGGCGGCCGCCGCACCGGCCATGGCTTTGCCCCCCGCGGCCAGGATTTGCGCTATTCGCTCGAGGTCGATTTTCTCGAAGCCGTTCTAGGCGCCAAAAAGCGCGTTACGCTGCCGGATGGCGGCGTCCTCGATCTTGCGGTGCCCGAAGGCGTGATGGACGGTCAGACGCTGCGGCTGAAAGGCAAAGGCACCCCCGGCGCTCCGGGTTCGGAGCCCGGAGACGCACTGGTCGAAATCAAGGTGCGTCCGCATCCGGACTTCAAGCGTGACGGCGACGACATTCTTCTCGATCTGCCTATTACGATCGACGAAGCGGTCCTCGGCGGCCGCGTCGAAGTTCCAACTCCGACAGGCCGGGTCCAGCTCAACATTCCGAAGGGAAGTAGCTCAGGAAAGACGTTCCGCCTCAAGGGCAAGGGCGTTCGCGGCAAGAACGGCGCGCAAGGCGATCAGCTCGTGACCGTCAAGATCGTGCTTCCGCAGGATATCGACGATAGCCTGTCGTACTTCTTCTCCGAATGGCGCCAGAAGCACGCCTACGATCCCGGCCGGAAGTAGGCTTTCGTCATTCTCGGCCGAGAGCGCCACGGGCGCGTCGAAGGCCGGGAATCCAGCGTCAGAGTCGTCGAAGACGCAACAATGAGCCTTCGGCAGTTTTGCGCTGGATCCCCGCGCTAACTCGCGTGTGCTCGCTTCGCGCGAGGATGACGGAATGCGATTAATGGCCCGCGCGTCGGTCCGTTCGGACGCCGCATACGGTCAGCCAAAATCGAAGAATTCCTAGCGGGCAGCAGGCACCGCGCGAACCTCGCCGTCGACCAGCGTCAAAGCGAGTTCGCCGCGCTTCAGCTTCAGTGCGGCATCGCCGAACAGCGTCCGTCGCCAACCCTGGAGCGCCAGGATATCGGCCTCATCCGACGTTGCGAGCTGCTCGAGATCTTCGCTGTCGGCAATGATACGGGGTGCCACGCCATGCTCCGCGGCAGCAGCTTTCAATAGCACTTTCAGCAATTCGAGCGTGGCGCTTGCTTCGGCGGAAAGCGCTTCGTTGCGTTCGATTTTAGGGAGCGTTTTGGGGTCGCGCGCAAGACCCGCCTTGACGACGTCGACGATTTCCTTGGCCCGCTGCGATCGCGCGAAGCCATCCGAAAGCGTCCGCAGTTGACCAAGTGAATCGGCGCTCGCCGGCATCTGATTGGCGATGTCGTACAGTGCATCGTCTCGAAGCACGCGTCCCCGCGGCACGTCGAGCGTTTGTGCCAGGCGCTCGCGCCAGGCCGCAAGCTCGATCAGCACCGCCAGCGATTTCCGTCCCTTGACGCGAAGCTTGAGCCGCTGCCAGGCGTTTTCGGGCTTCGCGTCGTAGGTCGCGGGGCTCGTGAGAACGTGCATCTCTTCCTGCAGCCACGGCGTGCGGCCGGTCTTCTCCAGCGTCTGCTTCAGGCGCTGATAGACATCCCTGAGATGCGTCACGTCGGCGAGCGCGTAGTCGAGCTGCTTTTCCGAAAGCGGCCGCCGGCTCCAGTCGGTAAACCGCGAGCTTTTGTCGAGATCGACCGAGGTCGTTTTCTTGACGAGGTTCACGTAGCTGATGCTATCGCCATAGCCGCAAACCATCGCCGCGACCTGCGTATCGAAGACGGGCGCGGGCACAATCTCCGATTTCAAATAGATGATTTCGATATCTTGGCGCGCCGCATGGAACACCTTGACGACCGAGGTGTCCGCCATCAGCTGATAGAACGGCGCGAGATCGAGGCCGGGGCTCAGTGGGTCGACGACGGCCTCGGCTTCCGGGCCTGCGAGCTGGATAAGGCACAGCAAAGGCCAGAACGTCTGCTCGCGCAGAAATTCGGTGTCAACCGCAACATATTCACTTTTTGCCAGCACCTCGCAGAGGGCCGACAGTTCGGACGTGGTCGTGATCATTCGCATCAAGGCAGCCCTATAGCGCATGGTCTGGAAATTGTCGCCATCAGCTTGATCGCAGAGGTAGGGCGTTTTTTCGCAAGGGTTTCCGGAAGTGCTCCGCTGGCCCGCAAAGGTCCCGACTGAGCCCTTGGGTCCCTGGGCCATTAACGTGTAGGGTGCTAACCTTGACTTTCGCGCGGCCGCATGCGCTTTTCCGCGGCGATTTTCACCCACATCGATCAAAGGGTTTCCGGCCATGGCCGAGGCAAAGCTGCATCGTTATCGCTCGCACACATGCGGCGCTCTCCGGAAGAGTGACGTCGGTTCACATGTGCGGCTTTCTGGCTGGGTGCATCGCGTCCGCGACCACGGCGGCGTCCTCTTCATCGATTTGCGCGACCATTACGGGTTGACCCAAGTCGTCGCAGACCCCGACAGTCCCGCCTTCAAAATGGCCGAGACGCTGCGGTCGGAGTGGGTCGTCCGCATCGACGGCAAGGTCCGCGACCGGCCCGAAGGCACCACGAATTCCGAACTCCCGACCGGCGAAATCGAGCTTTACGCGACCGAAATCGAAGTACTGTCGGCTGCGAAGGAATTGCCCGTTCCGGTCTTCGGCGAGCCCGAATACCCCGAAGACCTGCGGCTGCAGTATCGTTTCCTCGATCTCCGCCGCGAGACGCTGCATGCCATCATCATGAAGCGGCTCGAGATCACACGGTCGATCCGCCGCCGCATGCACGACGAAGGCTTCAACGAATTCCCTACGCCGATTCTCACGGCCTCGAGCCCGGAAGGCGCGCGCGACTTCCTGGTGCCGAGCCGCATCCATGCGGGAAAATTCTACGCGCTGCCGCAGGCGCCGCAGCAGTATAAGCAACTCTTGATGGTCTCCGGCTTCGACCGCTATTTCCAGATCGCCCCGTGCTTCCGCGACGAAGATCCGCGCGCAGATCGATTACCGGGAGAATTCTACCAGCTCGACGTCGAGATGAGCTTCGTCGAGCAGGAAGACATCTTCGCAACGATGGAGCCGGTCATCACCGGCCTGTTCGAAGAGTTTGCAGGTTCTGCCGGAGGCGGGCAAGGAAAAGCCAAGCCCGTAACGAAGAACTGGCCGCGCATTCCTTACGACACGGCAATCGCCAAATACGGTTCTGACA
>JAEWCT010000346.1 GCA_023390485.1 Pseudomonadota bacterium | reverse complement strand
ACCGTCCTCTGGGCTTGACCGATGCCGAACGCCTGCAGACCGGCGAGCTTGTTTACACAGGATTGACGCGAACGCCCGTCGCCTCGATCGCAAACCGCGCGCCGCTCGCGGGTCAATGGCAGAGCCTCGCCCGCGATGGCTTCGCGACGATGGCCGACGTCCGCCGCATCCTCGGTGATCTGCCGGAAGACGTCGATCAGCATCCAACGGCGGACGGCCGCGGAAAATCGCAAGAGGAAAGTCTCATCCGCTTCGCGCGCGGCTTCGGGCGCGACCCCGAAATGCGCCACCTGCCGGCGTGGCAGGTTTCCGCAAATTATGTTTCCGAACGGCAACTGCGTTCGATCCACGACGGCGCGCTACAAGTTCTGTCGCGTCCTGGTGAAGCGATAAACTCCGTGGTGCTCGCTGGTATCGGGGCATCGCACGCGGAAAAAATTGCAATCCGTCTCGGTATTCCGGCGGTTGCATTCGGCACGCTCATCGACGCCGAGAAAGATCAGCACCTTTGGGCGACGCGATGCGCGCCGGCTGTCGCGGTGGCCCTTTTGCAGCACAAATGAATTCGGCCGCAACGGAAACCGTCGCGGCCGAAAAAAATTCACTGAACGAAGTCTCAGCCGCGTTCACGACGGAGTCGCACGAGGTCGAACGAACCACTCTCGATTTCCAGATCATAAACGTGACCGTTCGCGCGCCTCGCGTTGTTGACCTTCCAATATCCATGCGACCAGCGGACGTCGCGCCATTCGACGAAGCCCATGTGGCGCAGTCTCTCTGCAACGACCGCCGGATCTTCGCGGGTCTCGTCGTGTCCTGCGCTTGCAGGGAGTGCCATGGCCACGCCGATAGCGGCAACGACCGAAGCAAGCCGCACCATACGAGAAACGTCAATCATCGAGTTCTGCCTTCTTCTGCTGAATTCACTCTGGGGGTGCCGAACATCAAACATATGAGGCTCGGATCAGTTCCCTCTACACGCATTCCACGGCAGTGGGCAACAAATGAGGCGATAAATAGAAACGCAGCGAGTTACTCGGCATCCTTGAGTTGTGACTCGAGATGCTGCGTCGAAAAACCGGTAGTATTTTTCAACGCTTGATACTGCTCCCGTGCTGTCACGCGATCGGCGTGCGAAGATTTCACTGCTGCGATCAAAATATTCTTTGAAGTATGTTCAGTCGAAACGAATTCGATCATTTTGACTTTGTAGCCCGAAGCTTCGAGCAGCAACGCGCGGGCCGCATCGGTGACGAGATCCGCCTGGCGTTGCTTCAATAGCGGATACTTGATGAGCCCTTGCAGACCATCGCCCGTGTCTTTGATCTGCGGCGCGATTTCATGCTGGCAGCACGGCGCCGATAGAATAAGTCCCGCATCCGCTCGCACGCCGAGCGCCATGGCATCGTCGGTCGCGGTATCGCAGGCGTGAAGCGCGATGACGATGTCGACATGAGGCGGCGATGCTCGCGACGCAGCTTCGGCGACGAAAGATAATCCCGCGAAGCCGAGCTCTCGTGCCAGCCGGTTACAGAAATCGACGAGATCGCCGCGCATCTCGATTCCGGCCATGTGGCATCGCCGGCCGAGCCCTGTCGTCAGATGATCGTAAAACGCAAAGGTCAGATACCCTTTGCCCGAACCGATATCGATAATGCTCAGCGGCGCATCCTTTGCGAGATCGCTGTCTTTGATCAAATCATCGGCGATCTCAATGAAGCGGCAGATCTGGCGATATTTGCCTTGCATCGACGGCTTGATGCGCCCCTCGCCGTCCGCAATCTGCAACGCTCTGAGATAAGGTCTGTCCGGCGGCACGAGATATGTTTTCTTGCGATCGTGCGCGGCGGGCTCCGCCATTTTCAACGTCGCCTTTCCGTGCGCCAAATGCGGAACGCCCTTACGGCTGTAATCGAGGCGAACGTCCCGCTCCGTCGAAAAAAGCGTCGCACTCATATACGTCACGCCGATCGACGAACCGATCGCGCGCAGTCCCTCCTCGATTTTGTAAGTCTTGGTCTCGTCCTTACGCGGAAAGCTCGTGACGACTTTCAGATGCGGCATGTCCTTCAGCATCACGAGCGTCGCCACCGCTTTCGAAAATTCGCCTTCGCCGCGAAACTTTCCGAGCGTCAACTTGGCGAACGATCCGTCATCGAGCGCGGCCGATAACGCCGTCATGAAGGCTTGCTTGGCGTCGCCGTCAGACGTCATGAGGTCGTCTGATCGAACCGCGCCTGACGCCACGCCGTGATTTTTTCCATCAGCCATTCCCATGCCTCTTCTTCGCGCGGGCCGGCGGTTTTCGAAATTGCAATTTCGAGATACTTCAATTCGCTTTCGACCTTCTCGGGCGGCAGCATGTTGAGACGTGTCGTCAGAACCGCAAGCTCGATGACCGCGGCTTGCGCACGATTGAAGCCCTGCCACGGCTTGTGCGTCTCTTCGTGCACAATGGAGCAGAGAAAACGCGGTCGCTGCTCGTCCTCGATGATCTTCTCGACCTTCAGCTCCCAATGCGACACGCAATCGGCGAGCCGTTCACCTGCGATGCTTCGTGTCGGCGACAGCGGCCATATTTTCCGCCCCGTCACGGCACCTGCAAAAACGCGAACATCGTCGGTATGGCTCGCCGCCGCGACCGGATTGGCGCGCAGGTTGTCGAGCGTCGTCGACGGCCGGAACGGCGCGATGATCCAATGCGCGCCGTCATGGATGAGACCAAGAGGAGCGATATGTGCCTCTCGTTTGCTATTGAAGGTCGTCACGATCGTTTCGACGATGAGCGGCATCACGCGCCTCCTCCGCCGGCCAGAATTGCGGCAAGCGCCGCATCGTCCGCCGGTCCGAAGATGGACCACGAAACCCCCGCCCGCGCAACGATCTCGGGAAAGAGGGTATCGATCACACCTTGCC
>JAEWCT010000287.1 GCA_023390485.1 Pseudomonadota bacterium | reverse complement strand
TGGGCTTCGGCTTCCGCTGCGGCTTCCTGGGTCTTTTGCACCTTGAAATCATCACGGAGCGTCTGGAGCGCGAGTTCAACCTCGATCTCATCACGACGGCGCCGAGCGTCATCTATCACTTGCATATGCGCGACGGCTCGATGATCGAGATGCACAATCCGGCCGACATGCCGGAGATTCCCCAAATCGATCACATCGAGGAACCGTGGATCGAAGCCACCATCCTCGTGCCCGACGATTATTTGGGCGCCGTCTTGAAGCTATGTCAGGACCGCCGCGGCCGTCAGAAGCAGCTCACCTACGCCGGCTCGCGCGCGATGGTGGTTTACGAGTTGCCGCTCAACGAAGTGGTGTTCGACTTCTACGACCGCCTGAAGAGCGTTTCTCGCGGTTACGCATCCTTCGACTATCACATCAAGAATTACGAGGAAGGCGACCTCGTCAAACTCTCCATTCTCGTCAACAGCGAGCCGGTCGATGCACTGTCGATCATCGTGCACCGATCGCGCGCGGAAAGCCGCGGCCGCTCGATGTGCGAAAAGCTGAAGGAACTCATTCCGCCGCATCTCTTCCAGATTCCGATCCAAGCCGCGATCGGCGCCAAGGTCATTGCGCGCGAAACGATCAAAGCGCTCCGCAAAGACGTCTTGGCCAAGTGCTATGGCGGCGACATCTCACGAAAGAGAAAGCTGCTCGACAAGCAGAAGGCCGGCAAGAAGAAGATGCGCGAGTTCGGTAAGGTCGAAATTCCTCAGGAGGCGTTCATCAACGCCCTCAAGATGGACGACAACTGACCGCGCCAGGCTGCTGCAGCGCTTCAGAGCCTAGAGAATTACTGGAAGCCGCCTAGGCTCTTCATCACTTCATCGGAAGAAGTCCTGCGAGGCTGCTTCTGGGCGCTCGTCGAACGTCCCACCGATGGCCGCACCGCCGGCTCCGGCTTCGGAACGGGTAAGCCCGTTTCAGGATCGATCACGACCGCACCTGTCGCAGCATTAGCATTCGGCTCACCGCCGGCAGTGCCGTCAGGCGGAATAGGCTCGACCGAAATTTTCGGCGTCAACACAGTGTTGCCCGGCGCGTCCTGAGGCTTCGCGGCATCTTGCGGCTCAGCCGCTTGTGCGGGTTGACCGCCCGCGGGGGGACGGTTTTCCGTCGATGGCGATTGCGGCGGCACGGGTGGCGTGGCGGGCGGCACGTTAGGTTGGGCCTGGCTCGGCGCATTCGCAGCCCCGGCGGGGTCGGTGCTGCCGGGTGCCAAACGTTCCATTTCCTTCTTCTTCGCAGCCGCCAGGGCTGCAGCGCGCTCGGCAGCCTGCTTCTTGCGGCGTTCCTTCTCGAGACGAACGCGCTCTTCATCGATGCGCCGCGATCGCTCGAGCTCTTCGACATTGCGCTCCATCTGCCTGACGACGAGTTCGCGCTGAAGGCTGGCGGCATCCGCTTTGACCGTTAGTCCGCCGAGATTGTCGAGCGGACCGTCATAAAGCACCACGACGGCAGGCAGCGGTCCCTTCGAAGGCGGCGGCGTCCAATTCGCAAGCGGAATTGCTGGCGGCGGCAAAGGCCTGACGTTCGATGTAAGCTGGAAAGCCGCGTTCATGTCGAGCATCGCGAGATCGGCGGTGACGTTGCCCTCCAGCTGACCGTCGGCGCTGTCGAGCACGAACTTGTCGAGCTTGATCGAGCCGTCGGCGATCGAAACGGCGAACGCCCGATTGCCGATCGTCAGCTTCGACGTATTGAGCGCATTGGCAAGAGCCGCCGATATGGCCCGCTGCTCGTTCTGCAATTTCCCACCAAGAACATCGTCGACGATTTGTGCGACGGTCGCGGTCGATGGGCCCGAAATTTCCGCGTCCGCAAACGTCGCGTTGCCTGTCCCGGTCATGACCGCGACGAGACCGGCCGGACTTTGCGCCCGTGCCTCCGCTTTGAGATCGATCGTTGCCGTACCTTTTCCGCTCGCGCCGACGGCCGACAATTTGGCTTGATCGAGTTTCAGCGTCGAAGCGAACGCGACCCCGTTCGATACCTTTTCGAATCCGATATTCCCGCTCAACTGTCCACCGGCTGCCAGAGCGTTGAGATCGCTCACCGCGAGCTTTCCGGGACCGAGCTTCAACGTCAGTTGGCCGTCGTGCGTTGCAAGGCCACCGCTCAAATCAAGCGTCTTGAAAGCGATCTTGAGCGTCGCTTGCGTGCTGCCGAGCGCCGCGAAATTGAACAGCCCCTCGGGCCAGATCGGTTGCGCATCCGCAGCCGCGTCGTTATCGACGTCTGATCCGGCCGCTGTCACCGTTGGTTGCTGCGGCCGGGCGTCGGTGACGGCCGCGAGCAGGCTCTGAAACGCGACGCGATCCGCATCGATGTCTCCATCGACCTGCACGGCTTCGGCCTTCGGCGTGACAGTCAGATGAGCTGCAAGGGTCGACATGCCGAGTGAGAAATCACGCGTCGCGATGGTCCAGGCATTTGCGTCGCGGCCAATTTGCAGCGAACCATGAGCCGCAACGTCTTCGGCGCCGCTCGGCAGCGAAATCCCGGCAGCAACGAGAGCGTCGGTAAATTGTGCCGCCTTGAAATCGAGCGTTCCGTCGAGCGCCAGCGCGGCATTTTCTGGCCATCGCGACTTGCCGGTGAAGCTCATGTTGAAATCGGGTGACGTGATGTCCGCATGCGCTTCCGCGTCAGTGCCGATAATCCCGGCCGTGACGAGCGACGCGCGAGATTTTTGCGCCGCTTGATCGGCGCTGACGGACCGGTTGCTCAGGCCGCTTCGGCCAAGCGTCGTCAGCAGCGACGATAACGACGGCGCATCGAGCGAGGTACGGATGCGGCTCGGTTGCGAGCGCCAGCCCCCGAGACCACCGTCGAATTCCGCCGTGCCGGTGAGGTTGGCGCCGTTCAATAGTCCGTCGAACGTCACGTCCGTCGCCGTCGGCGACCTGAGGCCGAGCCGGATGAGCCCGGCGATCTTTCCAGCTTTCAATCCCGTGAAGCGATCCTCCCCGAGCACTGTCGAAAGCCCGGCCTTGCTCACCAGATCGCGCATCGCGTCGGGCGTTGCGCCGACGAGATCGAACGCGAACGTTCCGGCCGGTCCGCCATCGCGCGTCTCGACGCGGCCCTCGAGTTCGATCGAAAGTCCGTTCGTCGTGGTCAGCCGCGCGACCGGCAGCTTGACGTCGCGGCCTTCGATCGCAAACGAAACATCGACGTCGCGATAAGTGGCGTCGCCATCGGTCAGCCGGCTGGCAATGACGCGCAACCGCACGTCACCCGGCAAAACCGCGCGCGGATCCTCTGCACCTTCGACTTTATGAAGACCGAGCGACCGGCGGAATTCGCTGTTCAGCGCAGCGGCGATTTTCGGGAAAACTTCTCGCGTGTCGAGATCGGCGGCCTGCAATGTCAAATCCGTCAACTGCCGGTCGCCGCGCAGGATCTTGAGCTCACCGGCCAGCGCCCTGCCCGACAGATCTCCGGAGGCATCCGTCAAAGCGAAGTGCGTGTCATCGACTTCGAGCTTGCCCGCGGCCGAATAAGAACCGTCGGCATTGAAATCGATCGGAACCCCGGATTTCTCCGCCCACGCTTTTAGGCGTCCAAAACTGCTGCCGCCAATGAATGCATTCCCGGCAAAGCTGAACTTGCCCGCATTGTTCTTGAGTTCGCCCGCAAGATCGAGCCGCGATCCACCAGGCAGGCTCACCTTGAACGTATTGAGATGCGTGACGTTGCCTTGCCGGACCGCATCTATCGACAAGCCGCCGGCATTTTCGCCGCCGACCTTCACCTGTTCGAGATTGATCTTCGCCGTCGCCGTGCTGTCACCTGCAACGGATTGCATCAACCCGCCGGTGAGTTGCTTGAGCTTCGCGAACGAGGCGCTTCCCTGCCCCGCGCCCGCAAGCCGGTCAATGTCGAGCCATTTCGATTGCAGTGAAAGGTCGAGCCGGGGCGACGCCGTCCAGGTGGCGACAGCCGATCCCGTAATCATTTGCGGAGCAGCGGAGTCGTCGAGCGACAGCGCGAGCTTGTCGAACTTTGCGCCCAGCGCATCGGCGGTGACGTCCGCTTTGAGATCGAGGAGCGGCGGCGCCTTGCCATTGGGGGCAATCGTTTCGCTGCCGGGAATGGCAAGTTTTCCTGTCCAGTTGCCCTTGAACGTCGGCTTGTTGCTCAAATCGGAAACGCGCCCGTCCAGCATGTAGGCAATGGGCGAACTGTCGCCGCGCGCGGAAACCTTGAGTGCGAAAGCTCCATCGGGGCCAGGAATATCGGTCGCGAATTTGACGTCGTGCGCGGCCCCCGACCAGGAAACCAAGCCCTTGAAACGGAAGGGACCTTTAAGGCCGTCGGCCGACAGTTCACCGTCGATGCCGTCCAGCGATGCAACACGGTCTGAAGCGGCGTTGTAGATGGATATCGCACCGTCCCTGAGCCGCACCGAGCGAAGCGCCACGTCATGCGGCACGAACGGCAGATCGCCCGGCTTCAACTCGATGCTGGTCCAATTCCCTCCGCCCTTATCATCGACGGCAAGGGTTAGAACCGGCTTATTGAGTTCGATCTGGCTGGCCTCCAATACCCCACGCAGCAGCGCGGGCCCTGAAAGCCACATCGTGAAGCTCTCTGCACGGACAAACGGCTCGCCCGTCTGGCCGGACAGGTTGGAGATGCGAACTTTCTCGAAACGGACGTAGGGAACTGGAAGCAGCTTCAGGTTGACCGAGCCGCCGACGCGGACGTCACGGCCAAGAACCTTCGATGCCTCCTCCTCGAAGACCCCGCGATATCCGTTCCAGTCGACGAAATTGGGTACGGCAAAAAGCGCCGAAAGAACAACGACCAGAAGGCCGCCCAAATATAATAGCCCGTTGTTCATGAACGTCTCTTTGAGCCGCGCCGGAAACGCAAAGCACACTGGCGGACATCATTGAAATAACGTCCCTGCCTTGTACACCTGTATGGCACGGCGGCAGTTCACTCTGAACTTGAAATTTGGCTCAATTCCAACGGGCATGCACCGGTACGCCCACAGATTGAATTGAGAACCTTAGATCATAAGCTTAGCGGATTTGTAAATGTCATAGAAGGTCGTGGAATTCTCCGTGTTGACGCGATCGGAAATTGACCGCGTGCAATCCTCCTTCAACACGCGCCAACGGCAATAGCGCGATCCCAAGGTTCGATTCGAAATGGTCATAATCCGACCCACGGTTTTGAATGAACTCGGGACCGTATAATCCTGACGAAGCAATCTTCCTGGAGAGGCAGCCGAAGGGCTTCCGTGTTCCTCGTAAAGACTGAAAACTGGAACATGTCCTTTATCTGGAATGTTCGTCTTTTCAGACGCTTGAATAGCTGTGGATCGTTTTGACAAAACACTGGCGGCCCGCCCGCGGCGGGGCGCCGCGCCGGTTGTACGTTCAGCTTCGGTGGTTTCGCTGACTGTCATGGCCTCAATTCAGAAACCGGGCGCTGCCGGCAGCGGAGATTTGCCGCACGATGACGACCCGCCGTTCGATCTGCCAGAGGCGCCCCGAGCGGCGCGCCACGATGACAGGAACAGCCCGTCCATTTCTGCGCGGGCGATAGCGGCGTCGCGCGGCCAGCCAGCCTATCTCGAAGGCCTCAACCCAGAGCAACGCGACGCCGTCGAAACGACAGAAGGTCCGGTCTTGGTACTTGCAGGTGCCGGCACTGGCAAAACGCGCGTGCTGACAACACGCATCGCCCACATTCTCGCGACGAGCCGCGCCTACCCGTCACAAATTCTCGCTGTCACATTCACGAACAAGGCCGCGCGCGAAATGCGCGAACGGATCGGCACGCTCATCGGCGGCACGCTCGAAGGCATGCAATGGCTCGGCACGTTCCATTCGATCGGCGTCAAGATCCTCCGCCGCCACGTCGAACTCGTCGGCCTGAAACCCGGCTTCACGATCCTCGACGACGACGACCAGGTACGCCTCCTGAAACAGGTCATCGAAGCCAACGGCATCGACAAGGACCGCTGGCCAGCGCGTCAGCTCGCCAACCTGATCGACAGCTGGAAAAATCGCGGCCTGACACCCGATAAGGTTCCTGAAGGCGAAGCCTACAATTTCGCAGCAGGCCAAGGCGCGAAGTTGTATGCGGCCTATCAGGCCCGGCTGAAGGATCTCAATGCCTGCGACTTCGGCGATTTGCTTCTCGAATGCCTGCGGCTCTTCCGCGAGCACCCCGACGTGCTCGCCGACTACCATCGCCGGTTCCGCTACATTCTCGTCGACGAGTATCAGGACACCAACGTCGCCCAATATCTCTGGCTGCGCTTCCTGGCGAAGGGATCGCCGAACATCTGCTGCGTCGGCGACGACGATCAGTCAATTTATGGCTGGCGCGGTGCCGAGGTTGATAACATCCTGCGTTTCGAAAAGGATTTCCCCGGAGCCAAGGTCATCCGGCTTGAACGCAACTATCGCTCGACCGGAAACATCCTCGCAGCCGCCTCCGGCCTCATCGCCAAGAATGACGGCCGGCTCGGCAAGACGCTCTTCACCGACGGCGCCGCGGGCGCCAAGGTCAGCGTTGCGAATTTCTGGGACGACGAAGCCGAAGCCCGAGCCATCGGCGAAGCGATCGAGCAGTTCCAGCGCAAGAACGAACGGCTGAACGATATGGCCGTGCTGGTACGGGCATCCTCCCAGATGCGCGCCATCGAAGATCGGTTCATTACGCTCGGCCTTCCCTATCGCGTCATCGGCGGTCCGCGCTTTTACGAACGTCAGGAAATCAAGGACGCGATCGCCTACCTCGACGTCGTGGCGAACCCCGCCAACGATCTCAAGTTCGAGCGCATCGTCAACGTGCCGAAACGCAGCCTCGGCGACACCACCATAAAGCGCATTCACGAATTGGCGCGCGCCCGCGCCATCCCGCTCTATCAGGCCGCCCGCGAGATCGTCGAAACCGACGAGCTAACGCCGCGTGCGCGCAAATCGCTGTTCGACCTGACGCAGTCGTTCGAACGTTGGCGCGCAAGTCTCGAACACATGCGCCATACCGATCTCGCCGAGCTGATCCTCGATGAATCCGGCTACACGGCGATGTGGCAGGCCGACAAAAGTCCGCAGTCGCAGTCGCGGCTTGAAAACCTGAAAGAACTCGTGCGCTTCATGCACGACTTCGACTCGTTGCAGGGTTTCCTCGAGCACGTCTCCCTAGTCATGGACGCCGAGCAGGGCAGCGACGGCGACCGCGTCTCCCTGATGACGCTCCACGGCGCCAAGGGATTGGAGTTCGGCATCGTCTTTCTTCCAGGCTGGGAAGAGGGCCTGTTTCCGCATCAGCGCTCGATGGATGAAAGCGGCAAGGCAGGCCTCGAGGAAGAGCGCCGGCTCGCCTATGTCGGCATTACGCGTGCAAAGCGGATCGCCAAGATTTCGTTCGC
>JAEWCT010000318.1 GCA_023390485.1 Pseudomonadota bacterium | reverse complement strand
GCAGCATGATCTCGGACAGCCAGACGCGGTAGGGATCAGCCTTTTTGCGAGGGCCGTAGCGCCAGGGCAGGTCGCGGCGCTCGGCTTCGTACCAGGCGAGCAGCGCCTTGACGGTCATCGGTCCGGCCGGCCGCAATGGCAGCTGCTGCTGCCGCCTGCGAAACGCTGCATTTTCCTGGACCGCGCCCATGCGCCCTTTATCTCCGGTTGCGCGGGAACCTCGAATCGCATCGACAATGCTAGCCTTCCTTTACGTCACCACAAGCCTGCCCGCGATGAGAGACGCCCTTGAGCACTAAAGAACCCACAGCTCAGATGCGCCCGCTACCTCCGGACGTGCGGAATGTGAGGGGACAATTTGCGAAGGCGGTCGGCGCGTTCGTGCCCAAGGTGACGGCGGCCGCGTTTGAGAAGTTTGGCTTCCACAGCGCTGAGATCATGTCGTCGTGGGAAACGATCGTGGGGGTCGACCTCGCGCGGCTGACGCGCCCCGAGACGATCAAGTGGCCCCGTGGCGCGCGGGCGCCTGTCGATGCGGAGGACGGCGGGCGCAGCGCCGGCGCGACGCTCGTCGTTGCCTCCGATCCGGCCTTCGCGCTTGAAGTCTCCTACCGGCACGCGGAAATCATGGACCGGATCAACCGGTATTTTGGCTACCGGGCCGTGACTCAGCTCAAGGTTCATCAGGTACCCCGAACCGAAACCGCAGCTTCGCAGCAGAAAGCCTCCCATCGTCCGACTGGGCCCAAGACTGTGCCCCAAAACTCGGCCAATGCTCCGGACGATATCGCGGCCGCCCTTGAGACCCTGGGCAAAAGCGTTGCCGCCGCCTCGACCCGCTAACGAGATTCCTGGATTTGCTGGGATATTACCGGCCCTTTAGTTGCCATAGGCTGCGGTTTCGGCTTATTCCGGCGCCAGATCCGTGCTAGGCGGCGTGCATCGACCGCCGTTCCCCCACGGCATGCATCGCTATGAGGAGTTGGGACCTTGATCGAGTTCAGAAATTTTATTCCGGGCCTTTCCTCTGAAGGACGCGGCATTCGCTTCGGTCTCATGGCTTTGGCGGCCGTCGCTGGACTGGCGTTCGCATGCGCTAGTCCGAGCCTTGCTGAGGGCAAGGGCCCGGCCGAGGTTTCCGTCGATGAACTGATGAAGCCGACGGATCTTCCTGACCTTTCTATCGGGCCCAAGGACGCGAAAGTGACGATCGTCGAGTACGCTTCGATGACGTGCCCGCACTGCGCACACTTCTCCACCGAGGTCTTCGAGCCTCTCAAGAAGAAGTACATCGATACGGGCAAAGTTCGCTTCATTTATCGCGAGTTCCCGCTCGATAATCTCGCCGCCGCCGTGTCGATGCTGGCGCGCTGCGCAGGCGGCGAGAAGGTGTTTCCGCTGATCGAGACGTTCTACGAGAAGCAGGCGGATTGGGCCTTTGCCAACGGAAGCCCCGTGCCGAAGCTTTTCGACATTGCGAAGCAGGCTGGCTTCACCCAGGAAAGCTTCGATAAGTGCCTGACAGATCAGAAACTTCTGGATCAGATCACGGCGCAGCGCTCGCGGGCGAGCGATACCTTTGGCGTCAATGCCACACCGACTTTCTTTATCAACGGCAAGCGGTTGCAGGAGGCTCCATCGGTCGAAGCATTTGATAAGGTGCTGGAGCCGCTGCTAGCCGCGAAGTAACTGGAAATCCTTGATGCTCGTCCGTTCGCTGGGTCTTGCCACCACCCTTGTCGTCGCTGGTTGGCTCTCAGGTTGCGGCGCATCGTTTCCGCCGCTGTCTCCGAACGCGACGGCGAGCATTTCCACGGACGGTAGCGCTCTCGGCGCTGCCTATCCTTCGATCGGGTCCGAAAAGCCGGATGGCATGCCAACGCCATTCGGCGACCCGAATGCGACGTCGACTGGCGGCCGCGAAGTCATCGAAAACCCGACAGTCGCCGACGTCATGGCGCCGAGCCCGTTGCCCGAGATGAGCTGGGGCCGGACCGACGCGCCTGTGACCATCGTCCAGTACGCGTCGCTGACCTGCCCACACTGCCGCCACTTCCACGAGACGACATTTCCCGAGTTGAAGCGCCGGTTAATCGACACCGGCAGGGTGCGCTACATCCTGCGCGAGTTCCCGATCGGGAAAACATCAGGCAACGCGACAATCGCGCTGCGCTGCGCGCCGCCTGATAAGTATCTGGAATTGTATGGAAAATTCATGCAGCAGCAGGCGTCGTGGGTTTCGCTGGAAGTGCGGCTTGACGCCATCTACGCCGTTGCGCGACAGGTGGGGATGACTCGCCCGCAGTTTGACGCTTGCCTGCAGAATCAAGGCATGATCGAGAACTTGAAGTGGGTAAAGGATCGCGGCCGCAAGCTCGGAATCGTCGGTACGCCGAACTTTTTCATCGGCAACAAGCTCATCAAGAAAGAGCTGACGATCACCGAGATCGCTGACTACGTCGAGCAGGCCGGTCGAGGTGGCACGCCAACGGCAGCTGCAAACCCCTAGGGGCAGTTTGCGCCGGTCCTGAGCCACGACGACATGGCATCGAGGACTGACGAGTAGAATGAAGATCACGCGGCTCAGGCTTCTGGGGTTCAAGTC
>JAEWCT010000147.1 GCA_023390485.1 Pseudomonadota bacterium | reverse complement strand
CGGCTTACGTAGAGCTTGATTCCCCGCAACGGCTCCGCGGCATTGCGATCCTCAATTCCACTGATCCGCGCGACGATCCCTTTGCTCGTCACGCGGACGACGCGAAGTGAAAAACTTCGCTTTCCGGATTCGTCGGTCAGCGGTCCGTACGATGCAATGGCGTGCGGTGTTTCGGTATACGCGCGAACCAAAACGTCGCCACGGATGCCGTGCGCACCGGAAATTTCGCCAATGAGAATTCGTTGCGTGTTCTTGCTGTTCGGCAATGGAGGTCTACCGCGGGTCTCAGGTTGGAAGTGATGTCGTGTTTCGAATTGCGAGAAATCGCAAGTTTTCATTTTGGCTCGGCAGCCGTCAAAGAGGCAGCCGGGCCCAGACTATATGGCAATGGCGAAATTCAAATCAATTTGCGCGAAGCGTAAGGTTTCTCGGGCGCCGCGCAGCATAATGTCAGCTGACGTCAGTGTTTTGGCAATGGACCGAGATACCTGATCTCGACCTTGATCTCCTTGCCACCGATGCGAACAGTTGCGCTCTGAAAGAGCGCGAATGGATCAATCTCGCCGCTAATCGGAACTGCGAAGCTTGGTCTGACCGGCGGCGGCCGCGGCGATTTCTGATGCAGCGGAATTCGGTAAATTCCACGCAGAGATGTTCGGCGTGGGGCCTTCTTCGGCGGTGCCTTCAGTTCACCCATATAGACCCGGCCGCGCGGATCTGCGCCGAAGAGCCGGCCCTTGCGGCATATCAAAATGAATCGATCGGATGCATGTGCCGGTTCTGCATCGTGCGCTCTAACGACCTCAAATAGGCCATCGACCGCCATTTGGTCTTTCATCGCCTCTTCTCCCACTCACCCGTAGGGGCGTCCTCCAAAATTCGGGCCAGTGAGAGCAGCAACAAAAAACCTCCCGAGTGCAACTCGGGAGGTTTTTGGAACGCCGATATCTTGCGCGACTTAGGCCGTTTCGCCCTGTGCGGCTTCGGCTGCCTTGGCGGCCTTCTCGGCTGCAGCGGCAGCGCGCTCCTGAGCCTTCTTTTTCGGCTTCGCCTTCTCGGGATTGTTGGACGGCGTGCGCTTGGCGAGGCCCTGGCCGTCGAGCAGACGGAGGACGCGATCGGTCGGCTGCGCGCCGACGCCGAGCCAATGCTTCACGCGATCCTCGATCAGCTTGACGCGGTTCGGATCGTCCTTCTTCAGCATTGGATCGAAGGTGCCGATCTGCTCGATGTAGCGGCCGTCGCGCGGGCTCGAGTGGTGGGCAACAACCACGTAGTAATACGGACGCTTCTTAGCGCCACCGCGCGACAAGCGAATTTTCACCGACATCGTTCTGTTCTCCTGTTCAAATCGAATGTGTTCTTGAGTTGGTTTGACGCGTCATCTTTTTTTTCCGGGAAGCCCGGGAAACTTCGGCATGCCGCCACCGAGGCCCGGCAGGCCTTTCGGAAGCCCGCCGCCCAGGCCGGGAAGGCCGCCGCGGCCAAATCCCGGCGGGAGGCTCGGCATTCCGCCCCCTCCGCCGGTCAGACCTTTGGTGACCTGTTCCTTGAGTTCCTCGGGAAGCTGTTCGAGCGCCTTCGGGTCGAGTTTTGCGAGTTCGGCCTGCATCGACTGCAATTCGGCTTCGGAAGGTCCGCCACCGGTGCGCCCGAGGAATTTGTTCAACATGCCGCCGTTGCGGCCCATGGTTTTCATCATGTCCGCCATCTGGCGGTGCATCTTCAGAAGCTTATTGATCTCTTCGACCTTGGTGCCGGAGCCGGAGGCGATGCGGCGCTTGCGCTTGGCGTCGAGGAGCTTCGGATTGCGGCGTTCCTTCGGCGTCATCGACGAGATGATCGCGCGCTGATGGACGAGGCTCTTGTCGAGACCGGCTTCGTTGATCTGACCTTTGATCTTGGCGACGCCGGGCAACATGCCGAGCACCCCACCCATGCCGCCGAGCTTCTGCATCTGCTGCAATTGGTCGGAAAGATCTTCGAGGTCGAACGACCCCTTCTTCATCTTCTCGGCGATCTTCGTCGCCTTCTCGACGTCGATCGTTTGCGCAGCTTTCTCGACGAGCGAGACGACGTCGCCCATGCCGAGAATGCGCGAGGCGATGCGGCCCGGGTGGAAATCTTCGAGCGCGTCCCACTTTTCGCCGACGCCGATCAGCTTGATGGGCTTGCCGGTGACCGCGCGCATCGAGAGTGCGGCGCCGCCGCGGCCGTCGGCGTCGGCGCGGGTCAGGACGATGCCGGTGACGCCGATATGGCCGTCGAAAGCTTTGGCCGTATTGACCGCGTCCTGGCCGGTAAGCGAGTCGGCGACGAGAAGAACCTCGTGCGGATGGATCGCGGTTTTGACGTCGCGAACCTCATCCATCAACTCTTCGTCGACGGTGACGCGGCCGGCGGTGTCGTAGATGATGACATCGAAGCCGCCGAGCTTCGCTGCATCTTCGGCGCGGCGGGCGATCTGCAGCGGCGTCTGGCCGGTAATGATCGGAAGCGTCGCGACGCTAGTCTGCTCGCCGAGGACGCGCAGCTGTTCCTGTGCTGCCGGCCGCCGCGTGTCGAGCGAAGCCATCAGCACTTTCTTGCGATCGCGGTTCGTCAGGCGGTAGGCGATCTTGGCGGTCGTCGTCGTTTTGCCCGAGCCCTGGAGGCCGACCATCAGGATGCCGACGGGCGGTGCCGCATGGAGATCGATCGGCTGCGCATCCGAGCCCAGCATCGCCACGAGCTCGTCGTTGACGATCTTTACGACCATCTGGCCGGGCGTAACGGAACGCAGGACTTCGGCGCCGACGGCCTTGGCTTTGACCTTCTCGGTGAAATCCTTGACGACATCGAGCGCGACGTCGGCTTCGAGCAGGGCGCGGCGAACTTCGCGCATCGCCTCGACGACGTCGCTCTCGGTCAGAGCGCCGCGTCGTGTCAGCTTATCGAGGACGCCCGAGAGGCGCTCTGAAAGACTTTGAAACATTGAGTCGTTCGAACCCGTGCTTCTAACTCGTTTCGGACGTCATCCCCCGCGGAGGCGGGGATCCGCCCAAAGCCAGAGGCCCGGATGGATCCCGGCCTTCGCCGGGATGATCGGTTCATGTGGGAGCGCCCGTCCCATGCGCAAAGCCGCAAAGCACAAACGCACCCGGGAGCGCCACGCGCCGCCGGATGTTAACCCCCCTGCCTCCCGGACGCTTTTCGCGAAAAAAGGCCATGTGCAGGGCGGCGGCCACTCAAGTCAGGGCCGTCGGAATGGGGTGGGTATGGGGGAACGCGCCCTGAAAGTCAACGATGGCTGGCTATCCCCAGAGAATTGGTTCCGGTTTGGCCTATGCCCTCAATTTCCAGGCGCGAGTCGTGTTGATTCGAGCCGAAATGGCCCGCCGCGCACGGCAAGATCGCTCTCTGAGAACATTTTAAGAAATAAATATGTACAAACATAGAACGATAGGTTAAAAGCCGGCTTTGAGCCAGGCGTTTAGAAGGAAGCTCGCGTTGACGGACCTCACCATTACGTGCCCGAACTGCGACCATGAGATCCCGCTGACGGAATCGCTGGCGGCGCCGCTGATTGCGGATACGAAGCGGCAGTTCGAAGCGGCGTCGGCAAAAAAGGATCGAGAGATCGCCGCCCGAGAAGCGGCGCTGCGGGATCAGGCGAGCGCATTGGACAAAGCGCGTGCATCCGTCGATTCGACGGTCGCCGAGAAGCTTGCCGCCGAGCGCCAGCGCATCGCAGCCGAAGAGGCGGGGAAGGCGAAGCAGCTGTTGGCCAGCGATCTCGACGAAAAAAACAAGGCGCTTGCGGAGCTTCAGAACGTTCTCAAGGCGCGCGACCAGAAGCTGGCGGAAGCGCAGAAGGTGCAGGCCGAGTTTTTGCGCAAGGAGCGCGAGCTCGACGACGCCAAGCGGGCGATGGATCTGACCATTCAGCAAAAGATCAGCGCGGGTCTCGATAGCGAGCGGGCGAAGGCCAAACTCGAGGCGGAAGAGACTTTGAAGCTTCGCGTCTCTGAAAAGGATCAGATTATCGCCTCGATGCAGAACACAATCGAGGAATTGAAGCGCAAGTCAGAGCAAGGTTCGCAGCAGCTGCAAGGCGAGGTCTTGGAGCTTGAGCTTGAGAATTTGCTGCGTGCGAAGTTTCCATTCGACAGCGTCGAGCCGGTGCCAAAGGGCGAATTCGGCGGCGACCTCGTGCAGCGCGTCATCAGCACATCCGGTTCGCCCTGCGGCACGATTTTGTGGGAGATGAAGCGCACGAAGAACTGGTCGGACGGCTGGATCGGGAAGCTCAGGGAAGATCAGAGGCGGGCGAAGGCCGATGTCGCGATCATCGTATCAACCGCATTGCCCAAGGGCGTGCTGACGTTCGATCAGGTGGATGGCGTTTGGGTTGCGGACTTCAAATGCGCCGTTCCGATCGCGCTCATGCTTCGCCAACTTCTTATCGACGTTGCGACAGCGAGGGTCATCGGTGAAGGTCAGCAAAGCAAGATGGAACTTGTTTACGACTATCTGACGGGCCCGCGATTTCGCCAGCGCGTCGAAGCGATCGTCGAGAAATTCAGCGAAATGCAGAGCGATCTCGATAGAGAACGCAAAGCAATGATGAAGATGTGGGCGAAGCGGGAAGGACAAATCGACGGTGTGCTGGCCTCGACAGCCGGAATGTACGGAGATCTTCAGGGCATCGCCGGCAAGGCGCTGCGGGAGATCGAAGGCTTCGAGTTGCCGGGCATCGAAGATAAGCGCTCCGGCAGCGATGAGCCGATCGCGGCCGAGTAAAGGATCATGCGTCGGACGAATCGACGCTAGAACCGGTAGCCGTAGCGGAGGCCGATGCGGTCCATGCCTTCGTTGAATTTCTCGGTATAGGCGTTCGACATGTGCTCGAAATAGACCGAGACGTCGTTGTGTTCGTCCAAGTGGTAACCAACTTCCATCGGGATGTGGAACAGAACGCGCGACCCGAGCCATTTCTTGTCGGGGTCCGAGCCCGGGCCGCCGATCTCGCCGTCGTGGATGGCAGCACCGAGACCGAGGCCGAAGAACAGGCCGGACGGGCAGTCGCCCTGCCAGCGGGCGTCGATATAGCCGTCGCTGGTATCGCCGCGCGTGTTGATCGATCCGCCGATGACCGGGCGAATGGCGCCCCAGGGTAGTGCCCAGGCGGCCGCAAACTGCGCTTCGATGTTGATGTCGGCGGCATTGTGCTCGACCTGGAAGCCGCTCCAGAGGTCCGGCACGTCATGGGCGAGAACGCCGACTTTCAGGGCGTAGAGGAGGCCGTCTGCCGATGCGCCGCTGGCCGCTCCGGCCGCCATGAGGGCGGCGAGACCGACTGCCGCGGCGACGCGCGCAAAAACCCTCATTCCGAAAGCCCCCATCGCAAACGACTTAAGGTGGTACTAGTGCGGGATTTCGGTATTTGCGGCAAGGCGCGGAACGCACAAACCCGCCAGGGCTTGCGCCCTTGTCACACTGACCAGCCGGCCTAGTTGCTTAACGATATCAGGCCGGCTGCGGCCGTCTGATCCGCTTGCCCCAGGCGCTCGCCAGCTGGAAGACGCGGCGTTCATAGGCACGTTCGTCGGGGGTGAGGCAAATACAACCGTAGCAATAGCAGGGGCGAGCGCGGGCTAGGGCGATCTTGAAGAGAAGCGGCCTGGAATATTGCGCCATTTAAAATCTCATGGGATCTGAACGACGCACGCTGCAATTTGAAACAAAACAAGCGTTTGCGTCGATTAACGAGGCAAGAGGGTGGTTTGTTCCGCCGGGAGGACAAGTTCTCCGTCCGGTTATACGATTATAGCAAAGCCACGCATGGGGAAGCTACCCGCCGGTGCCATCGCGTTCCGATTGTTATTTTTGGCGCTTCTCGCCATATAGGCTCGCATGAATACGGCATCGACCATTCCC
>JAEWCT010000121.1 GCA_023390485.1 Pseudomonadota bacterium | reverse complement strand
TTATTGACCTGCACGATCGCGTCATCGAGACCCGGCCCATGAAGGGAACGGCGCCGCGCGCCGGCACGCCCGAGGGCGAGGCGGAGGTGCGTCACGGCCTTTCCACCGACATCAAAAATCGCGCCGAAAATCTGATGATCGTCGATTTGATGCGCAATGACCTCGGACGCATTGCCGACCTCGGGTCGGTGACCGTGACGGATCTGTTCACGATCGAGACCTTCAAAACCCTCCATCAGATGACGTCGGGTGTGCGCGCCCATCTGAAGGACGGCGTCGGCATCAGGGATATCCTGAAAGCCATCTTCCCGCCTGGCTCCATTACGGGTGCACCGAAAATCCGGGCGATGGAACTGATCCGCGAGTTGGAAACTGAGCCTCGCGGCGTCTACTGCGGAGCCATCGGAAATTTCTCACCCGACGGTTCGGCCCAGTTCAACGTCGTCATCCGGACAGCTGTGATCGATCGCAAGGGCGCGGGCGAGATGGGCATCGGCTCCGGCATTGTCGCCGACTCCGATGGCCCGAAAGAATATGCCGAGTGCCTGCTCAAAATGAAGTTCCTGACCGACCCTGTTCGCCGGTTCGAGCTGATCGAAACGATGCTCTACGTGCCGGGCGATGGCGTGTGGCTGAGGGGCTATCATCTGGCCCGGCTGGCGGCGTCGGCGGCATACTTCGGATACGTCTACGACGCCGCGAAGGTGCGCGACGCGATCGATAAGGCGATCGCGGAAGAGCCCGACAAGCGCTTGCGAGTGCGTTTGCTTCTCGATGAGGATGGCGCCGTCACCGCGACCGCAACACCGCAGCCGGAAAGCACGGCCGATGCCGTCATGCGCTACGTCATCTCCGACACGCGCGTAAACAGCGGCTATCTGTTCCTGTATCACAAGACGACCCGCCGCGAGCTTTATGACCGGGAGTGGAAACACTACTCCGAAACGCTCGGCGCCGATGAGGTGATCTATCTGAATGAGAATGGCGAACTTGCCGAAGGTAGCCGCACGACGATCTTTGTCGAGCGCAACGGCAAGCTCGTGACGCCACGGCTCGCCGCCGGTCTGCTGCCCGGCACGCTCCGGGCTGCGCTCATCGACGAGGGAAGAGCGGTTGAAGCCGCGCTGACGATCGAAGACGTCAACGCGGCCAGCGCGATTTATCTCGGGAATTCGGTGCGCGGGCTTATCCGCGCCGAGCCTCTGGTGCCGCGTCTACTGGGCGACAACCGGCACTAGGAGCGGCCGGTTTCCAGAGGGCAATTGCGTAACGGGACTGACCGTCTTGACCGAAGTCTTCGTCTCTTGGCGGGAGGCGATGGCCATCGCCGCAAGAGCCGCTAACGTCAACACAATGGCGGTGACGATGGCTTTCGATGAAAGCCGCGCGCGGCGTGCAAAGGCTTGAGGAATCTCTTTCGGCATGCCCTGTTCGATACTCAGCAGCATGACGACGCTCTAGTCCGCTCGATGCCGCGCGACACCTGCGCACATAGTAAACGGACGGTCTCACGAAACCGAAAAATTGCAACGAACTCCGCTAAAAAAGAGGATCTCTCCGCACGTCGCCTCACATGCCGCGAACCATGCAGCCGAGCATAAGGATCATATACGAAGCGAGCATGGCCCAGGATTCATTTCCCGTTAGCCAAGGGATCTCTGCACCGAAGAACTTCGACATCAGAACGATCACTGTCAGGATCACTGAAAGCATAAACGTCACAATGCCTGGCGCCTTCAAACCCATGTCGTGCACTCCCTCCTCGGCTCTCAATCGAACGCGCATGTCATCCCCCTTGGTCTCATGGGTCCACAATCGCGAATCCTTATAGCAGGCGGCCAAGCTCGTTGAGCCAATGCGTGGCCGATTGCATGTGGAAAGCTTTGGGCGGTGCCGATTTGCCTAAGTGCGCTGCGAAGGGCTGGCTGGTGCGCTGGACATGCGCCTCGGACGAAACAGGCGGGCAAGCCAGGCCAGCAATATCAAGCCGATAAGACCAGCCCCCGCGATCGCTTGCGGATGTTTATCCCAGAGCAGCAGCGGCGCCACCCGGCCATCCCAGACGAGCTTGATATCGTCCCCCAGCACCTTGGTCGAATACCCGGCCGCCGGCGCCAGCATCATGTCGGCCGCGGCGCCCTGATCGCTGCTCGCGATGATGCGCTCGCGAACCCGGCGCGAAGCCAGGACCTGCATCTTGGCTGGATCGGCGGAGACGGCCCGCAAGACCTTCTCGCGCGGCCCCGGCTTCAATCCGGAGAGGTAACCGGCAAGCGCCCGAAGCTCATCCTCTGACAGCGACCTGAGGAGGCTGTCGAGATCGCTCGAGCCGAGCGTGAACAACATCTCGCGCGCATCCGGAGGAACGCTCGCAATCCGAATGATCGCAATCCGGTCATTGAGAGCAAGAATGCGATCGAGAGAGGCCCGGGTGAGATCCTTCGGCGATATCCGCTTATGCAACTCGTAGTCCGTGACCTTGCCGAGCTGGTCGCCCGCCAGTGCCGACCAGTCGAGTCCAGCACCGACGGACTTCAGGTCGCGCGCGATTTCGAGGCCCTTCTCCGGCATCAGGTGAACGGCGGTGTTCAGCGATCCGTCCTGCAGGCGATTCAAAATGGCGGGCTCGCCCTCTGAGGCGACCAGGATCGACACCACCTCGTCGAGCCGCGGCAACGCATCCGGCTTCACGCCGTCGAGAAACTTCCGGAATTCGCCGTTCTCGTCCGCAATCCTCAGGACGAGTGCATGCGCCCGCCGAAACGTTTGCCAAACATTGATGACATTATCCGCGGCGGCGTTCGCGATCTCCGCAACGTGTTCATTCATTTGGTCGCGAAGAGTATTGGCAAGTTCTTCGCGAACCTTGTCCTTGGTCGCTGGCGCCTTCATTTCGGTGGCGATGATCGGCAGCACGCCGTTGCGGAAGTCCCAGAGATCCTTGGCGATGAGGACAAGGCCGACGCCGCCCGCCACGACCGATACGAGACGGGATAACACGCTGCCGACGATGCGCTGGCCGACGCGCTCCGCGAGATTGGCAAGCTGACGCCGCACGATCAGGATCGTCGCGCC
>JAEWCT010000300.1 GCA_023390485.1 Pseudomonadota bacterium | reverse complement strand
AAGGGAAAGATGTTGTTCGACAAACGGCCGTCCCAAGGAACAACCGACCCCTCCAGCCACTGTCCGGCGGTTTTCAACAAGGCCTCCCTCCGGGTTGTCGGTACAGATTGTTCGCAAGCCATTGATTAATGGACGACTTGACCCCCTATTGCGCGCAAGGCTCAACAGATACCATCGCTCGTGCTACACGGCCGGACTGACTGAAACCTTGTGGACGGACTGTGGACCATCCGGCGATCCCCACTCCTCGCTGCCCTAAGAGTCAAAAAAATAAGCTTCAAGAAAATTTATCAGATTTGAAGTGAAGGAAAGAACTCCATTGCGTGACCTGAACGCCAAACTGCCCACCAAGCACTTCCTGATACCGTTTTCGGGCAACGCGGTTCAGCCCCCTCCCGTCTGGCTCATGCGCCAAGCCGGCCGCTATCTGCCGGAATACCGCAAAGTCCGATCGGATGCCGGCAGCTTCCTCGACCTCTGCTACGCGCCGAAGCTCGCCGCCGAAGTGACACTGCAGCCGATCCGGCGCTACGGCTTCGACGCCGCGATCCTGTTTTCCGACATCCTCGTCGTTCCCGATGCGCTCGGCCAAAGTGTCCGTTTTGCCGAAGGCGAAGGCCCCCGTCTCGATCCCGTCAAAACGGTTGCCGACCTTCACCGACTCGACCTATCGAACACCAACGACAAATTCGCGAAAGTTTGCGAAACGGTTGCGCTGCTCAGCAAAGAGCTGCCGCGCGAAACGGCTTTGATTGGATTTTGTGGGGCACCTTGGACCGTTGCGACGTACATGGCCGAAGGCCGGGGATCGAGCGATCAGGCCACAGCACGCAGCTGGGCTTACCGCGACCGCCGAGGTTTTTCCGAACTCATCGGCCTGCTGACCGAAGCCTCGATCGTCTACCTTTCGGGCCAAGTGGACGCCGGCGCCAACGCGCTGCAGATTTTCGACAGTTGGGCGGGTAGCCTCGCCGAAGACGAATTCGAGCGCTGGGTCATCGCACCAACGGCGCGCATCGTCGCCGAAATCCGGCGACGCCATCCGCAAGTCCCCATCATAGGCTTTCCGCGCGGTGCTGCCGCTCTTCTGCAGAAATACATCGACGGCACGAATGTCGATGGCGTGAGCTGCGATACATCCTGCCCGTTGAGCGTCATGCAGGCGATCGCCAAAACCGGCAAAGTCGTGCAGGGCAATCTCGACCCGCTGCTCCTCGTCACCGGCGGCGAGGCGCTCGATGCCCGCGCCAGCGAAATCTGTCAGGCGATGGCAGGCCTGACGTTCGTATTCAACCTCGGCCATGGCATCGTACCCGAAACGCCGCCCGAGAACGTTGCCCGGCTTGTCCATAGGATCCGCGAAACGGGAAACTAGAGAATGTCAGACGCGCCCTCTGCCTCGTCTCTTGCGGCCTCCCCCGGCCGCCGCGCCGCCCTCGCATTGGCGGTGACGGTTATCCTGGCCGCGGCGTTCGTCTTGATCGTCCCTGGCGACGCCTATCTCTGGCTCAAAGCTTTCCACGTCATCGCGGTCATCGCCTGGATGGCAACCATGCTCTATCTCCCGCGACTTTTCGTCTATCACGCTGAAGCGCCGGTCGGCTCCGCCCAGTCCGAAACCTTCAAGCTGATGGAAAGCCGGCTTTTGAACATCATCGCCACGCCCTCGATGATCATCGCCTGGGTGCTTGGCCTATGGCTCGCGACCACCAGCCACTTTTGGACCGCGCCTTGGTTTCACGCCAAAATTACACTCGTCCTGTTACTTTCTGGGTTGCATGGCTACCTTTCGGCATCCGCCCGGGCCTTTCGTGAAGACCGCAACACGAAACCCGCGCGGCACTGGCGGATTATCAATGAGGTCCCGGCAGTGCTGATGATCGGCATTGTCATCCTTGTGATTGTAAAGCCATTTTGAGACTTTCCAGATCCACGCCGATCTGCTATGGAAAAACAGTCCTCATAGGATTTTGGCAGACGGCACGTTTCGACGTTTTGATGCGTCAACGCCCGCCGGTTCATGACGAGGCGCCCGCCTTGTCGCCGTCATGCCAGGCTCATTCATCCCACCTCACCACCCGATGCCGCTCAGATGCGGCGCTCCGTGGAGTTCTTTTTCAATGAAGCAAATGAAGCTCGAGGATTTGAAGCGGAAATCCCCCGCCGAGCTCGTCACCTTTGCCGAAGAGGCCGGTGTCGAGAACGCCTCGACCCTGCGTAAGCAGGAATTGATGTTCGCAACGCTGAAGCAGCTCGCGACCCAAGAAACCGAAATTACCGCGACCGGTGTCGTTGAAGTCCTGCAGGACGGCTTCGGCTTTTTAAGGTCGCCAGACGCCAACTATCTGCCGGGCCCCGATGACATCTATGTCTCGCCCTCGCAGATCCGCCGCTTTGCCCTCCGCACCGGCGATACCGTTGAAGGCCAGATCCGCTCGCCGAAAGACGGCGAACGCTACTTCGCCCTCCTCAAGGTCTCAAACATCAACTTCGAAGACCCCGAGAAGGCCAAGCACAAGAGCCACTTCGACAACCTGACGCCGCTTTATCCGACGCAGTGGCTGAAGCTCGAGATCGAAGACCCGACCATCAAGGACCTGTCGTCCCGCGTGATCGACATCGTCTCGCCGCTCGGCAAAGGCCAGCGCGCCCTGATCGTCGCCCCGCCGCGCACCGGCAAGACGGTTCTTCTCCAGAACATTGCCCACTCGATCACGGCCAATCATCCCGAATGCTATCTGATCGTGCTGCTGATCGACGAGCGGCCGGAAGAAGTCACCGATATGCAGAGGAACGTCAAAGGCGAGGTCATCTCCTCGACGTTCGACGAGCCGCCCTCACGGCACGTCCAGGTGTCGGAGATGGTCATCGAGAAGGCTAAGCGTCTTGTTGAGCATAAGCGGGATGTCGTCATCCTGCTCGACTCGATTACGCGTCTCGGTCGTGCCTACAACACTGTCGTTCCCTCTTCCGGCAAGGTCCTGACCGGCGGCGTCGACAGTAACGCCCTGCAGCGCCCGAAGCGTTTCTTCGGTGCGGCCCGCAACATCGAAGAGGGCGGCTCGCTGACCATCATCGCGACGGCCCTCATCGATACCGGCTCGCGCATGGACGAAGTGATCTTCGAAGAGTTCAAGGGTACAGGCAACTCGGAAATCATTCTCGACCGCAAGGTCTCTGATAAGCGCGTCTTCCCGGCGATCGACGTCTCGCGCTCGGGCACGCGTAAGGAAGATCTGCTGGTTCCGAAGGATCAGCTCAAGAAGGTCTATGTCCTCCGCCGCATCCTCAATCCGATGGGCACCATGGACGGCATCGAGTTCCTCATCGACAAGCTGCGCTCGACCAAGACCAACGGCGAGTTCTTCCAGTCGATGAACACGTAAAGTATCTACAAGTGATTCACGTGAAAAAGGCCGCCCAATCGAGCGGCCTTTTTTATGAGCACAACTTCGTCATCCTCGGACGAGCGCGGCAAGGCCGCGTCGAAGGCCGGGGATCCAGCGTTTGACTCGTCGAAGACGCAATATCGTGCCTTCGGCACTTCTTCACGCTGGATCCCCGAACGGCCTCGCGACGCTCGTCCTTTCGAGGATGACGGTGATGACAGCAAGCAAAACTGTCATCCCGGGCGAGCCAACTCGCGTGACCCGGGACCCACCTTCGCGTCAACTCTGGTGCCGACTCTTCATGGCTATCCCAGAACGTCATCCCCGCGCAGGCGGGGATCTGTCCAAGCATCGGTCCTTCGCAGGCATCCGGCCTGGATGGATCCCGGCCTTCGCCGGGATGACGCTAGAGGGAGATGGAGACGATCGTTCCTTCTCCCGCCGGGAGAAGGTGGCCGAAGGCCGGATGAGGGGACTTGATGCGGCCGGGATGGCAGGTTGGAAACGTAGTTCTACTCCGCCGCGTGAATGATCTGCTCGCGCGCTTCCTGCGCCGGCGTTTTGGTGGCGAGCTTCTTATAGCGCTCAGGCTCACCCTTGCCGGGCTCGTAGTAGAACGGCAGCAGCAGCTGCTCGACATAGCCCCTCGGGAAATTCGGCAGCTCGTCGACGCCCATATCCTTGGACGTGATCTCGCGCTTCGGCTTGTCGCTGAACGTGCCGAGCATCTTGTCCCAGATCGTCAGCAGCAGACCGAAATTGCAGTCGCCTTCCGTGCCCCAGTTGACGTGGTGCATGTGATGCAGCCGGCCGATCGACAGGTGTTTCTGCAGCGGCCCAAGCCGCGCATCGACGTTCGAATGCTGCACGATCAGCGTCACCGAGATCACAAAGCCGAGCACCACCGCGACCGGCACAGGCATTCCCATGATCACGAGCGGCATGTTGCCGACGATCATATCGATGATCTGATGGATGGGATGGCGAATGACGCCATTGTAGCCATAGAGCCGGCCGACACCGTGATGGACCGCATGCAGCCTCCAGAGCGGCGCATATCGGTGGCTGAGGTAATGCATCATCATGAAAGCGAAGTCGGCCGCGACGAACGCGATCAGCACCTGCGTCCACATCGGCCAGTGCGTCGGCCAAATGCCCTGGAACGGAAACAGCCAGCAGATGACTGGGATCAGGAAGACGCCGTTCATCGCCGATATTTCGTAGGCCGCGATGTGCGCGGTGTTCGCGCCCATGTCGCCATGACTCTGATGGTCGTTCCATTCGTCGAAAAACGGCGCGATCTTCTCGGCGGCGAATGAAGTTGCATAGGCGGTAGCCAGCAACGGCAGCAGCCAAAGGTAAGCCCAGTGATTTCCTTGGGCGACGACCAGTTCGCTCACGACCCAGTAGGCGGCGAAGGTCAACCCGAACATCATAAAGGGGGCGTAGCCGTATCGGACGACTTCCCGGAGATATCTCATGCGGCGCGGCCTTTCTAACCCAACCTCTATATCGTTCAGGGGCTGTTTCAGCCAAGCGTTTGAACTCTGGGACGTTTCAACGCGGTAAAGAGTCATTAGAAAGTTCCGGTCGCAGATCTTGCCGCGTGTAGTCGCGCTAGAAATTCATGTCCCTCCTGCAACGGCGTGCTGCAGGTTGGTCCAACGCACACGTAAGCCGTTGATTTGCCGCCGATGCTCACTTTCCCCGCCAGCGGCGATTGGCTTGAAAGACCAGGCGCCGCAGCCGAAGTGAACTCTAAGGCTCCTGGTAACGAAACCCGATAAAGCTCCGTTCCGAGAATATTGTCGCTGCCAATCACAGCAACTTGAACCAGACGATCCAGATCAAGTTCCGCTGCAATGAGCCCAGAGTGGCCGGTTGGAACGCGCGCCACCGCGCCTGAAAATGCGCTAACCAACTGCCGCGCCCGATTGTCATAACGGCTGTCGCCGATGAGGGCCGCAAGCGCGATCAAGTTTGAAAGCTGAATGGCGTTTGCACTCGGGACAGCATCATCCGTTGCCGCCTTGAGGCGGACGACGACATCCGTCGTATCGTCGGCCGCAGTGAAGTATCCGCCGCTCTCGCTATCCCAATAATGCTGATCGAGGATATCGGTCCAGCGCTTGGCCTGGACGAGATAGCTCTCCGATTGCGTCGCACCGTAGAGCCGAAGCGCTGCCCACGTCATGTTCGCATAATCGGATGCAGTAGCCGGCGCTTTCGCGAGACCGTTGCGATAAGAGTGATAGAGACGATCGCCGCCGGCCGAGAGCTTCGTCGTGATGCACGTGAATGCGCGCACAGCAAGCGTCAGCCATTCCGGTTTTCCGAACACCACCGCGGCGCGCGAAAGCGCAGCGATCATCAGACCGTTCCAATCGGCGAGGATCTTATCATCCCAACCCGGACGCACTCGCGATGCTCGTCGCTGAAGAAGCTGCGCACGCATTCCGGCGAGCCGCGCTTCCTCATCTTCTGAAAGAAGCGCCAGAGAGTCGAGTCGGTTGAGAATTGTATGCCCTTCGAAATTGCCGTCAGGCGTTACGCCGTAAACACGATTGAAGAATCGAGCATCCTCGGGGCCGAGAACATCCGCGATTTCCTCCGCGCTCCAGACGTAGAACTTGCCTTCTTCGCCTTCGCTGTCGGCATCGAGCGAGGCCGCGAACCCGCCGCCTTCACCGATCATCTCGCGCTCGAGCCAAGCGACGGTTTCAGCGACGCGGATTTTGAAGAGAGGCTCCTGCGTCTCGCGCCAAACCTCCGTCATGAGATCGATCAGCAGCGCATTGTCGTAGAGCATCTTCTCGAAGTGCGGGACGAGCCAAAGCTCATCGACGGAATAGCGTGCGAAGCCTCCGCCCAGATGATCGTAGATGCCGCCTTGCGCGATATGGCGAAGCGTCGTCACGACGGCGTCTTTCGCGCGCTGCTCGTCGAACCGAATTGCGCCGCGCCACAACAGCCAGAAGATATTCCATTGCGGAAATTTCGGCGCTCCGGAAAGGCCGCCATGCTCGCGATCGACAGCACGCGCGATGCGCTGAACGAGATCGCGAACATCGGGCCGCGGCACACTTGCGCTATCGTTTGCGAAGCTGTCATCCTTCAGCGCTGCGATCAGCGCTTCGGTGTTTTTGCGCACATTGTCGGGCTGATTTTGATAGGCTTCCGAAATGCGCAGAAGAACCGTCACGAACGCCGGACGCCCGTATCGTGATTCACGTGGAAAGTAAGTGCCGCCCCAAAAGGGTTTCGCGTCGCTGTCGAGAAACATTGTCAGCGGCCATCCACCCTGCTCGCCGAGCCGGTGCAGCGCGCCCATGTAGATCGCATCGATATCGGGACGCTCCTCGCGATCAACCTTGATGTTGATGAAGAGGTTGTTCATCACCTCGGCGGTCGCGGGATCTTCGAAGCTTTCGTGTGCCATCACATGGCACCAGTGACATGCCGCGTATCCGACGGAGAGCAGGATCGGTTGTCCCGTTCGCTTGGCTTCGGCAAGCGCTTCCGGACCCCAAGCCCACCAATGCACCGGGTTGTCCTGGTGCTGCAGAAGATAAGGGCTCGTCTCATGCTTCAGGCGATTTTCGGTCAATGAGCACCTGTCGGCGTTAGGAGGGATGTCGCGATCGAGTTGCGGTCGTCGCCGTCTACGAGTACGCGAAGCGGATGAAAGAGGCTTCAACGATCTTTGCGCTTTCGAGCGCTCCGGGACGTGCAGGCGTCGCTGTCATTCGCGTCTCCGGTCCTGCCGCTCGGCAGACACTTGAAATGATGACGGGGCGATTGCCGGAACCACGCTTCGCTGCCTTCCGCACCATTAAGCATCCAAAGACCGGCGACGTGCTCGATCGGGCCGTCGTCGTCTGGTTCGCGGCGCCGAAAACCGAAACAGGCGAGGATATCGTCGAGTTCCAGGTCCACGGCAGCCGTGCCGTCATTACCGCCTTGCTCTCGGCGCTGGGAGAGATCGCCGGATGCCGCTTAGCACGGCCGGGCGAATTCGCCCGTCGCGCATTCGAGAACGGCAAGCTCGACCTTGCCGAAATCGAAGGCCTCGCCGACCTCATCGAAGCGGAAACCGAAGCCCAGCGCCGCCAGGCTCTCGCTCAGACGTCCGGTTCTCTCTCGAATCTCTACGACGGCTGGCGAACCCGCTTGATCGAGATCGCCGCGCTGGTCGAAGCGGCAATCGACTTTTCCGACGAAGGCGACGTGTCGGCATCGGCCTTCAATGAAGCGCGAAAACGCGCGGAAACATTGCAAAAGGAAATTGCCGCGCACCTCGATGACGGTCATCGCGGCGAGATTCTGCGCGAAGGATTCCGCGTCGCGCTTCTAGGGCCACCGAATGCCGGGAAGTCCAGCCTGCTGAATGCCCTCGCGCGCCGGGAGGCCGCTATCGTTTCGGCCGAAGCCGGAACGACACGCGACGTCATCGAGGTTCGCCTCGACCTCGCCGGTCTTGCCGTCATCGTCTCCGACACGGCGGGCATTCGCGAAGCATCGAGCGACGTCGAACGCGAAGGCATCCGGCGCAGCCTCGCTGCCGCCCGCGACGCCGATCTGGTGCTGTGGCTAGCCGAAAATCCTGAATCGATTCCGCCACTTAATTTTTCACGTGAAACAAGTCTTGCAATCCGTTCCAAACAGGATCTTGCGCTTGATTCTGACTTCGACGGCCTGGCGGTCTCGGCCAAGACCGGCGCCGGCATCGACCAGCTCATCGCGGAGATCGCAAAACGCGCCAGCGAAGCCGTCGGCTCGGCGACCGAACCGGCGCTGACCCGGGCCCGCCACCGGGAAGCCCTGGAAAATACCCTGGACGATATCGGTGCCTTCCTTAACGGCCCCCCGGGACCGGTCGAACTTCGTGCCGAAGACGTGCGCCGCGCCGCTCACGCGCTGGGCCGGATCACCGGCCGAGTCGATGTCGAGGATGTCCTTGACCAAATTTTCAGTCGATTCTGCATCGGCAAGTGAGTCCAAAAGGTTTCACGTGAAATGATTCCCGGATTCGCAAGCCTGGATTTTTCTCCCTCCCCTTCAAAGACGAGTTTCGAGGCACTTCCCCTCCCCCTTGCGGGGTGGGTGGCGCAAAGCGCCGGGTGGGGGAATCGCACGAGGAATGCCCCCATCCCTAACCCCTCCCCGCAAGGGGAAGGGGAATCCGGCGTACTTCAACCCCGATGGGAAATGCGCTAGACCCCACCAATGAACCGATATGACGTCATCGTTGTGGGCGGCGGCCACGCCGGAACCGAAGCAGCCGCGGCTGCGGCGCGCATGGGCGCGCGGACGGCGCTTGTCACCCATGCCTTCGCGACGATCGGCGAAATGTCGTGCAATCCGGCCATCGGCGGCCTCGGAAAGGGCCATCTGGTCCGCGAAATCGACGCCCTCGACGGCCTGATGGGCCGCGTCGCGGACGCCGCCGGCATCCAGTTCCGGCTTCTGAACCGCTCGAAGGGCCCTGCCGTCCACGGCCCCCGCACTCAGGCCGACCGGAAGCTCTACCGCCAGGCCATGCAGGCCGAAATCGCCGCGATTCCGAACCTCGATGTCATCGAAGGCGGCGTCGAAGACCTGATAGTGAGCGACGGCCGGGTCCAGGGCGCCATCACCGCCAATGGCCACGAACTGCGCGCCGGCGCCGTCGTGCTGACGACCGGCACGTTCCTGAACGGCCTCATCCATATGGGCGAGCAGAAGATTCCCGCTGGCCGGGCCGGGGA
>JAEWCT010000069.1 GCA_023390485.1 Pseudomonadota bacterium | reverse complement strand
TCGAGCTCGACGTTCCGGACACGGTCACGACGCTTCGCCGCGAGGACATCCTTGCGGTCGTGAAGACGCTTGTCGATTTGCGCGATGGCAAGGGCGAGATCGACGACATCGACCATCTCGGCAACCGCCGCGTTCGTTCCGTCGGCGAGCTGATGGAGAACCAGTATCGCGTCGGCCTGCTTCGCATGGAGCGCGCCATCAAGGAGCGCATGTCGTCGGTCGATATCGACACGGTGATGCCGCAGGACTTGATCAACGCCAAGCCGGCGGCGGCCGCGGTGCGCGAGTTCTTCGGCTCTTCGCAGCTCTCGCAGTTCATGGACCAGACGAACCCGCTCTCCGAGATCACGCACAAGCGCCGTCTTTCGGCACTTGGACCGGGTGGTCTGACGCGTGAACGCGCGGGCTTCGAAGTTCGCGACGTGCATCCGACGCACTATGGCCGTATCTGCCCGATTGAGACGCCGGAAGGTCCGAACATCGGTCTGATCAACTCGCTCGCGACCTTCGCGCGCGTCAACATGTACGGCTTCATCGAAAGCCCGTATCGCAAGGTCGTCAACGGCCGTGTGACGGATGAGGTCGCCTACCTTTCGGCCATGGAAGAGATGCGCCATCACGTGGCGCAGGCGAACGCCGCCATCGATGCCAAGGGCAAGATGACGGAAGATCTCGTCACGGTTCGCTATCAGGGCGACGTGATGCTGGTTCCGACGGACAAGGTCGACTACATCGACGTGTCTCCGAAGCAGCTCGTTTCCGTCGCCGCCGCGCTCATTCCGTTCCTCGAGAACGACGACGCCAACCGCGCGCTGATGGGCTCGAACATGCAGCGTCAGGCCGTGCCTCTGATCAAGGCGGAAGCGCCGCTGGTCGGAACCGGCATGGAAGAGCGCGTGGCGCAGGATTCCGGCGCCGCGATCGCGGCACGCCGGACGGGCATCGTCGATCAGGTCGACGCAACCCGTATCGTTATCCGCGCCACGGAAGAGCAGGATCCTTCGAAGCCGGGCGTCGACATCTATCGTCTGCGCAAGTTCCAGCGTTCGAACCAGAACACCTGCATCAACCAGCGTCCGCTGATCAACTTCGGTGACCACGTGAAGGCAGGCGACATCATCGCCGACGGTCCTTCGACCGAGCTTGGTGAGCTGGCGCTCGGCAAGAACGTGCTCGTCGCGTTCATGCCGTGGAGGGGCTACAACTTCGAAGACTCGATCCTGATGAACGAACGCGTCGTCTCCGAGGACGTGTTCACCTCGATCCACATCGAGGAATTCGAGGTCATGGCGCGAGATACGAAGCTCGGGCCCGAGGAAATCACGCGCGATATTCCGAACGTCTCGGAAGAAGCGCTGAAGAACCTCGACGAAGCCGGCATCGTCTACATCGGCGCCGAAGTCCACCCGGGCGACATCCTCGTCGGTAAGATCACGCCGAAGGGCGAAAGCCCGATGACGCCGGAAGAGAAGCTCCTTCGCGCTATCTTCGGCGAGAAGGCGTCCGCCGTGCGCGACACCTCGCTCCGTCTGCCGCCGGGCGTTTCGGGAACAATCGTCGAAGTTCGCGTCTTCAATCGTCACGGCGTCGAGAAAGACGAGCGTGCGATGGCGATCGAGCGCGAGGAGATCGAGCGTCTCGCGAAGGACCGCGACGACGAATTGCAGATCCTCGATCGTAACGTCTATGCGCGCCTCAAAGACGCGTTGATGGGCAAGGAAGTCGCCAAGGGTCCGAAGAACGCTCGCAAGGGCACCGTGATCGATACCACGATCCTCGACGATATCCCGCGCAGCCAGTGGTGGGAAATCGGCCTCGCGAACGAGAAGGCGCAGGCCGAAGTCGAAGCGATCCAGAAGCAGTACGAAGATGCCAAGAAGGGCTTGGGTCTTCGCTTTGCCGATAAGGTCGACAAGCTTCAGCGCGGTGACGAGCTGCCGCCGGGCGTCATGAAGATGGTCAAGGTCTTCGTCGCCGTGAAGCGCAAGATCCAGCCGGGCGACAAGATGGCTGGCCGTCACGGCAACAAGGGTGTCGTGTCGATGATCGTTCCGTCGGAAGACATGCCGTTCCTCGAGGACGGCACGCCGGTCGACGTCGTTCTGAACCCGCTCGGCGTGCCGAGCCGCATGAACGTCGGACAGATCCTCGAAACGCATCTTGGCTGGGCCTGCCGCGGTCTCGGCCGCATGATCGACGACGCCATTCACCAGTTCCACGAGAGTGGCCAGGCGAAGGCGTTGCGCGATCAGATGACGCGCGTTTACGGCGCCGATGAGATCAAGCCGTCGATGAAGGACGAAGAGCTTCTCGGCATCGCGGAGAACCTGAAGACAGGTGTTCCGATCGCAACGCCCGTGTTCGACGGTGCGCGCGAGAAGGACATCGTCGACATGCTGCAGCTTGCAGGCTTCGATACCTCGGGCCAGTCGACGCTGTTCGACGGACGGACAGGCGAGCCCTTCGACCGTAAGGTCACGGTTGGCTACAAGTACGTTCTGAAGCTGCACCACCTTGTCGACGACAAGATCCACGCCCGTTCGATTGGTCCCTACTCGCTCGTCACCCAGCAGCCGCTGGGCGGTAAGGCGCAGTTCGGCGGCCAGCGCTTCGGCGAAATGGAAGTCTGGGCTCTCGAAGCTTACGGTGCTGCGTACACGCTGCAGGAAATGCTCACCGTCAAATCCGACGACGTCGCGGGCCGCACCAAGGTCTACGAGGCGATCGTCAGAGGCGACGACGCATTCGAGGCCGGCGTTCCGGAAAGCTTCAACGTGCTCGTCAAGGAGATGCGCGCTCTCGGCCTCAACGTCGAGCTTGTCAACAGCGAGGCGCCTCCAGTGATCGAAGCCGAGGCAGAGCCGGAGGAAGAAGCACCTCAGGCACAGCTGCCGCCAGCGGCCGAATAACGAACAACGAAGACGGCCTTCGCTCACGATTGAGCGGAGGCCATCACGACTCGACCACTAAGATTCCACGGGCGCGGCCACCCCCGCCGAGCCCCCGAGGAGACAGCCGATGAACGAAATCACCAACATCTTTAAATCGCAGGCTCCGGCTCCGGTGTTCGACCAGATCCGGATCTCGATCGCTTCCCCCGAGGACATCCTGTCCTGGTCCTATGGTGAGATCAAAAAGCCGGAAACGATCAACTACCGCACGTTCAAGCCGGAGCGGGACGGTTTGTTCTGCGCCCGCATCTTCGGGCCGATCAAGGATTACGAATGCTTGTGCGGCAAGTACAAGCGCATGAAGTACAAGGGCCTGATCTGCGAAAAGTGCGGCGTCGAGGTGACGCTAGCAAAGGTCCGGCGCGAGCGAATGGGCCACATCGAGCTTGCCGCTCCCGTTGCGCACATCTGGTTCCTGAAGTCGCTGCCCTCGCGCATCGGCCTGCTGATGGACATGGCGCTGAAGGATCTCGAGCGCGTTCTCTATTTCGAGAACTACATCGTCATCGAGCCGGGCACGACGCCATTCTCCGAACGCCAGCTCTTGACCGAAGAGCAGTACAACCAGGCGATCGATGAGTACGGCGCCGACACCTTCACCGCCGGCATCGGCGCGGAAGCGATCCGCGAGCTTCTGTCGGCGATGGATCTGCCGAAGATCGCAGCCGATCTCCGCCAGGAAATCGCCGAAGCCACGACTGAGCTGAAGCCGAAGAAGCTCGGCAAGCGCCTGAAGGTCATCGAAGCCTTCATGGAAAGCGGCAACCGTCCGGAGTGGATGATCCTGACGCAGGTTCCGGTCATTCCGCCGGAACTCCGTCCGCTCGTTCCCCTCGATGGCGGCCGCTTCGCGACGTCCGACCTCAACGATCTCTATCGCCGCGTCATCAACCGTAATAACCGTCTGAAGCGGTTGATGGAGCTGCGCGCGCCGGACATCATCATCCGCAACGAAAAGCGGATGCTGCAGGAAGCCGTCGACGCTCTCTTCGACAACGGCCGCCGCGGCCGCGTCATCACGGGCGCCAACAAGCGTCCGCTGAAGTCGCTCGCCGACATGCTGAAGGGCAAGCAGGGCCGCTTCCGCCAGAACCTGCTCGGCAAGCGCGTTGACTACTCCGGCCGTTCGGTCATCGTAGTCGGTCCGGAGCTGAAGCTGCACCAGTGCGGCCTGCCGAAGAAGATGGCGCTGGAGCTGTTCAAGCCCTTCATCTACGCCAAGCTGGAGCTGTACGGC
>JAEWCT010000065.1 GCA_023390485.1 Pseudomonadota bacterium | reverse complement strand
CGCATGGCGAACGCGCGCGCATCGAATTTCGCCCGCGGTTCGGCTGCCTCGGGCGCAGCAATGTCGCTCGCGGGGCTTTCTAGCGCCGCCGCTGACGCGATGTCGTTGCTGTCAAGTGCCATCCCGTCCCCGGTGGCAGATCGGCTGCTTACTCTTTGAAGCGATAGCCGACGCCATAAAGTGTTTCGATCACGTCGAAATCGTCATCGACCTGCTTGAACTTCTTGCGCAGCCGCTTGATGTGACTGTCGATCGTGCGGTCATCCACATAGACCTGATCGTCGTAGGCAGCATCCATCAAGGCGTCGCGCGTCTTGACGACGCCCGGTCTCGTCGCCAATGCCTGCAAGATCAGGAATTCGGTCACCGTCAGTGTCACGCCCTTGTTGTCCCAGTGGCAGGTATGACGCTCCGGATCGAGCTTCAGCTTGCCCCGCTCGAGGACGCGCTTGGCTTCGTCTTCGGTCGCGACGCCGTCTTTCGGCGCAACGCGGCGCAGAACGGCTTTGACGCGTTCGACAATGAGCCGCTGCGAAAATGGTTTTGCGATATAATCGTCGGCGCCCATTTTGAGGCCGAACAGTTCGTCGATTTCTTCGTCCTTCGACGTTAGAAAGATGACCGGCATCGTTGACTGCTGGCGCACGCGGCGGAGGAGTTCCATGCCGTCCATACGGGGCATCTTGATATCGAAGATGCCGAGATCGGCGGGCTCTTCAGTCAGCGCTTCAAGAGCGGAGACGCCATCCCCGTAGGTGCGGACCTTATAGCCCTCGGCCTCCAGGGCCATGCGCAACGAGGTCAGGATGTTCCGCTCGTCGTCGACGAGAGCTATTGTGCTCTTTTCCTTCATCTGTTCCTCTTATGCCCCTCGGCCGCAGCGGGATGTGCACCGCGCCTCTTCAGGCGCTTATGGCGGCATGGTGTACCAATTGTGGCGTCCCGTCCAATGGACGCCGGAGGCTGAATGAGCCCTGAATAGGCGACCACGCCTTCGACGGCAAGCGAACTGGACGAATTCGGCGGTCACAACTGCAAATTTCCGCTTGTTCGCCGAGATTTCCGCTCGCATCCTCCGCATGAAGACGAGTCCTGGAATATTCGAACGGTAACATAATGTTACCGATTTTTTCGTTGGTCATTGGCGTGCGGGACTCCAAATCGCCATACTTCGTGTTAGGGCTTCGGGACCAGCGGCATTTGGGCCCAACTGAGTCTCTTTTTGTGCGGCACAAAATCGCTTGATCGGGCGTTGTTTTTTGCGAGCGCAGGAAATTTCGGCGCGGCGCGACCTCGACGTCCATTTTCATGGGGCAGGAGAAACGATGTCTGAGCTGTTTCCGACGTTATCTTCGCAGAGGGTGCGTCATAACTTGCTTGAGGCAGAACTCGTCGAGTACGCGGTTCGCCGAGGTGAGGGCAAGCTCGCTGCCAGTGGCGCGTTCGTCGTCGAGACCGGACAGCACACCGGCCGCTCCGTGCAGGACAAATACATCGTTCGCGATGCCGAAACCGAAGGCGCGATCTGGTGGGACAACGCGCTTTCGATGACGGACGAGCAATTCGACCGGCTGCTCGCCGACTTCATCGGCTTTGCGCGGCATAAGGAAATTTTCGTTCAGGATCTCTTTGCCGGCGCCGAAAAAGAGCACCGTCTCAACACGCGCGTCATTACGGAGCACGCGTGGCAGTCGCTCTTCATCCGCAATTTGCTGCGGCGGCCCGAGCGAAGCGAACTCGCGTCGTTCGTTCCCGAATTGACCGTTGTCGATCTGCCGAGCTTTCGTGCGGCGCCGCTGTACCATGGCACCCGCTCGGAGACGGTCATCGCGTGCAACTTCTCGAAGCGCATCGTTCTCATCGGCGGCACCAGCTACGCCGGCGAGATCAAGAAAAGCGTGTTCTCGTTCCTGAATTACATCCTGCCCGGCAAGAACGTCATGCCGATGCACTGCTCGGCAAATGTCGGCAAGGATGGGAGTTCGGCCGTGTTCTTCGGTCTCTCGGGCACCGGCAAGACGACGCTTTCGGCGGATCCCGCGCGTGAGCTTCTCGGCGATGACGAGCATGGCTGGTCGGACCGCGGCATCTTCAATTTCGAGGGCGGCTGCTATGCGAAGACGATCCGCCTTTCGAAGGCGGCCGAACCGCAGATCTGGGACGCTTCAAACCGCTTCGGTACGGTGCTTGAGAATGTCGTCATCGATCCCGTCACGCGCGTTCCGAACTTCGACGACAACCGCCTAGCTGAAAACTCCCGCTCGGCCTATCCGCTCGATGCGATTGCCAACGCAAGTTCAACCGGCACTGCCGGGCATCCCAAAAATATCGTGATGCTGACGGCTGACGCTTTCGGCGTTCTGCCGCCAATCGCGAAGCTCACGCCGAGCCAAGCGATGTACCACTTCCTCTCGGGTTTCACTGCAAAAGTCGCGGGAACGGAGAAAGGCATGGGGCCTGAGCCTCAGCCGACATTCTCGACGTGCTTTGGCGCGCCGTTCATGCCGCGGCATCCGCGTGTTTACGGCAATCTGCTGCGCACGCTTATCGCCAAGCATGGCGTCGATTGCTGGCTCGTCAACACCGGCTGGACCGGAGGTAAGTTCGGGCAGGGAACACGCATTCCGATCAAAGCCACGCGGGCGCTTCTCGATGCGGCACTTTCGGGAGAACTCAAGGATCAGCCGATGCGGACTGATCCTGTTTTTGGC
>JAEWCT010000056.1 GCA_023390485.1 Pseudomonadota bacterium | reverse complement strand
GCCCTTCGGTCAACGGTTCTTACCGGGCACCCACAGGATGTCGCCTTTGCCCCGGTTGTTGACGTACCGGCTGGCGACGAACAGGAAGTCCGAAAGCCTGTTGATGTACTTCAGGGCAGCGGCGCTCACCGGCTCGTCGGGAAGCGCTGCGAGTTCAACCATTTTCCGTTCGGCCCTGCGCGAAACCGTCCGTGCGACGTGAAGTGCCGCGCCTGCGGGGCTGCCTCCTGGTAGAACGAAAGACCTTAAGGGTTCGAGTTCGGAATTCATTTGGTCGATCTCGCTTTCCAGGCGCGTCACCTGCGTATCGGCGATGCGCAGCGGTTCGTAGGGCAGTTTCTGGCCTTTATCGGGCACGCAGAGATCGGCGCCGAGATCGAAAAGGTCGTTCTGGACCCGGAGCAGCATTGCGTCCACGTCCGGCTCGGTGCCCGCCAATTGGGTGCGCGCGACGCCGATGACGGCATTGGTCTCGTCGACTGTGCCGTATGCCGCGATCCGGGGAGACGTCTTTGGGACGCGCTCGCCTGTTCCTAGCGCGGTCGTGCCGGCATCGCCGGTCTTTGTGTAAATGCGGTTGAGTACGACCATTGGTGTGAAACCTGGTTTGGCTCGTTCAGGGTAAAAGTGCCGACGTCCGTCGCGGCGGCCCGCCTTTAGTGGGTCACAAAGACGTAGGCAAGAATAATGAGGATCGCGACAAACTGGAGGCCCACGCGCCACCGCATCAGCTTCTGGCTTCGGTTGGGGTTCTTGCCCTTCATCATGTTCCAGAAACCCAGAAGCAAAACGATGAGAACGGCAAAAACAGCAACTGTAGTGGCATGATAGAGAAAAGTTTGCATTACTCTTATCCGAAGCAAGACCGAAGTTTTTGCTTACGCCTTCCGCCCCTGGCCGGCAATGTGCAAGTGGTTAAGCCCGCAGCGGACGTGGGTGGAAAAACGCTCGGCTTGCGAAGCATTACGCATTTGAAATTTGCTCTCCTCCGCAAATCCCTTAATTTTTCCGTCGCATCATTCGCTGGTCCGGCTCGGGCGATCCCGACCCTGAACACTTTCGCGATTTGCGTCCATTGAGCCGAGGCCCCGTGTCAAAGAACAAACCGTCGTCGCGGATCAGACGGCCTCGCTTCAATAGCGTGGCCCGCCGCGGGCTGGCCGGCGCGCTGATGCTGTCGGTCGCCGCTTCTCCTTTCCATCTTGCCGCCCAGGAGGCGGTGCCTTCGGACCCCGCCGCGGCGCGGAAGGTGCTCGAAGAGAAAAAACGCGAGCTCGATACCAACGCCGCCAAAGAGCTGACGATTCAATCGGACGTCTCCCAGCTCAGCGCCGAGCGCGAGCGGTTGAACGGCCGCCTCGTCGAGACGGCGGCGCTCATCCAGCGCAGCGAAGCGCAGATGACGTCGATCGAGGGCCGTTTATCGGAACTCGAAGAGCAGGAGCGTGTCGTCAAGGGTTCGCTCGCGCAACGGCACGGCCAGATCTCGGGATTGCTTACGGCTTTGCAACGCATGGGGCGCAATCCGCCGCCGGTCCTCGTGACGCGGCGCGAGGATGCCTTGAAGATGGTCCGCAGCGCGATGCTGCTGTCGTCGGCGTTTCCGGACCTTCGCGACAAGGCGGTCGCTCTCGGGGTGCAGCTCGCGGATCTACAACGCGTGATGGGGAACATTCGCACGGAAGGTGCACGGCTTCAGGCCGAGACCGACCGTCTCAATGAGGCGCGCACCCGTCTCGCGAGCCTCATGGAAGTGAAGAAACAGACGCTCGCCGATCGCCAGTCGGAGCTGCAGTCCGTGCGCGTAGCGACCGCCGACATCACGAAAAGCGTCACCAACCTATCGGAACTGATCAACCGCCTCGATACGACCGTGACGCAGCAGACCGGGCTTGGCGCCTACAACGACGAGCTCAAGACGCGGCGTCAGGCGGATGCGTCGCAGGGCCGGGGGCCGGCAAGCGGGCCGCAGATCATTACACCGCCGCCGCCCGAGCAGGATGGCGACACGGCCGCAAAGGCGACGGGTGCTGTCGCAGCCTCCGCAGCTAGCCAACCGCCTACAGCTGGGCTGATACCGGCGGCGTTATCCACAAAAATGCCCACTGCCACGCCGCCGGCAACGCCCGGCGCGGCGAACACCGGTGCGGGCAATACCAACAAGGTCGCGATGGTGGAATTGGAGCCGGGCGGGGCATCACTCATTCCGGGTAGCCCGGGGCGAATCAAGCCTGCGATCCCATTCTCGGATGCGCGAGGAAAACTGCCGTTACCGGCACAAGGGCGGCGCGCGCTGACGTTCGGGGAAAAGACCCAATTCGGCGGCCAGTCGAAGGGCATGGTCATTGAAACGCGCCCGTCGGCGCAGGTTACGTCACCGTGCGACGGCTGGGTTGTCTACGCCGGAGAGTTCCGCAGCTACGGCCAACTCTTGATCATTAACGCTGGCGATGGCTATCATGTCCTGCTCGCGGGTTTGTCTCAGATCGACGTCCAGCCGGGACAGTTCGTGCTGACCGCGGAGCCCGTCGGTACAATGAGTGTTGGGCAAAAGAATTCCACATCCGCGCCGGTGAGCGGACCTGTTTTATATGTTGAACTTCGTAAAGATGGGCGTCCTATAGATCCCGATCCCTGGTGGGCATCAGGTCAGCAGAAGGTACAAGGCTAATGCGCAAGACAGACTATGCATTCTGGACATTCCTGCTGATGGCAGGTTTGGCCGGCGCGACCACGCTGCTGAACGTCACGCAGACGTACTCGGCAACGTCGTCGCAGAACTCCGAGCTTTACAAGCAGCTCGATCTCTTCGGTGACGTGCTCGAACGCGTTCGGTCCGATTATGTCGAAAAGCCCGATGATACTGCGCTCATCGAAGCTGCGATCAACGGCATGCTGGCGTCGCTCGATCCGCATTCGTCCTATATGAGCCCGAAGAATTTCCGGGACATGCAGGTTCAGACGCGCGGCGAATTCGGGGGCCTCGGCATCGAGGTCACCATGGAGAATGGTGTCATCAAGGTCGTCTCGCCCATCGACGACACGCCCGCCGCCAAGGCCGGCCTGATGGCAAACGACCTCATCACCCATCTCGACAACGAAGCGATCTCCGGCCTGACGCTCGAACAGGCGGTCGAAAAGATGCGCGGTCCGGTTAATACGCCGATCATGCTGACGGTCGTGCGCAAGGGCAAGGATGAGCCGTTCGACGTCAAGGTCGTGCGCGACGTGATCCGCATCAACGCCGTCAAGTCGCACGTGGAAGGCGATATCGGCTACGTCAAGGTCACCACGTTCAACGAGCAGACGCACGCCAACCTGGTGAAGGCCGTCGAGTCGCTCGATAAGCAGATCGGACCCAACATCAAGGGTTACATCATCGACCTGCGCAACAATCCGGGCGGTCTCCTCGATCAGGCGATCGCGGTGTCGGATGACTTCCTCGAGCAGGGCGCGATCGTGCTCACGAAGGGCCGCAACAACGAGGAAACGCAGCGGGCGAACGCGCGTCCGGGCGACATCTCGGAAGGCAAGAAGATCGTTGTCCTGATCAACGGCGGCTCGGCGTCGGCTTCGGAAATCGTTGCGGGCGCTCTTCAGGATCACAAGCGTGCGACGATCATCGGCACGCGCTCGTTCGGCAAGGGTTCCGTGCAGACGATCATTCCGCTCGGAGCGAACGGCGCCATCCGCTTGACGACGGCCCGCTACTACACGCCGTCGAACCGGTCGATCCAGGCCAAGGGCATCGAGCCGGATATCAACGTCGAAGAAGCCGTGCCGGATGACATGAAGGACAAGCTCGCAGCCGAGAAGCCGCGCGGCGAAGCGAGCCTTCGGGGCCATCTGAAGAATCCCGACGGCACCGACCAGACGAAGGATGATGATCTGGCCGAACCATCGGGCTCATCGTCCTACGTCGCCAAGGAAGCGGAGAAGGACACGCAGCTGCAGTACGCGATCAACTTCCTGCACGGCACCGCGAAGGGTCCGGAGACGTCGAGCGCGGCGCCTTCGACGCCAGCGGCGACCCCTGCGCCGAAGTCCGGTTCGGACAACAAGGCGCCGGTTCCGTCCGACGACGACAAGAAGGTCACGCCGAACTAAAAGCGGCTTTCCGAGCCGAGGTTTTGGAGGGCGCCCATGCGGCGCCCTTCATGCTATTGGGCCCGTTCAATTGGGCTTCGTTCAATGTGGGATCAACTATGCCGGATCAGTCGAAGAAGGCCCTTGCAGAGACGCTGCCGTATCGTCCGTGCGTCGGTCTGATGGTCATCAACGCGCAAGGTCTCGTCTGGGTCGGCCGCCGCGCCGACGTTCCCGGCGACGCGTAAGGCCGG
>JAEWCT010000025.1 GCA_023390485.1 Pseudomonadota bacterium | reverse complement strand
CGTCGACCCTTCCGCCGACATGTTGCGATTGGCCGAGCAAACGGTCAGCGCGCATGCTGATCGCATCCGCCTGCATCAAGGCACCATCGACAGTGCGCCAGCGGGCCCGTTCGATGCCGCCACATCGCTCTTAACGTTCCACTTCATCCCTCGCGAGGAGCGGCTCGCAACGCTCAAGCAGATTCACGGCCGGCTGAAGCCCGGGGCTCCGTTCGTCGTCGCCCACATCAGCTTTCCGCAGGGCGAATCCGAACGGTCTCGATGGATCGCTCGCCATGTCGCCTTCGGAGCGCCGGACGTGACCGACCCAGCTCGGCTCGAAAACTCGCGGCATGCCATCGCCACTCGACTCTCGATACTGGCGCCGCAGGAAGAAGAAGCCATGCTCGCCGAAGCAGGCTTTTCAAATGTCTGCCTGTTCTATGCGGGCCTCAGCTTCCGGGGATGGCTGTCTTACGCAAACTGAGGCCAATTGTGTTGGCCGCCATCATGTCCGAGTATTCGATGCCGCCCACTCCGGAACCCGCGATGTGCGCCGGAGAGCATTTTGCCGTGATGCGACAAACCATCTGGCCCGCAATTCTTGCAACCTAGCCGACCGTTCAGACCAACCTCAATGGCCCATGATCATCGCAATGATCACCGTGCGGATGATGCAGATGCCCATTCACCAGATAGCAGATATGGTCGCCGTGGGGCACGGCCTCGTGACCACAACCGGGTCCATGCTTGTGGTCTTTATCGTGTCCGCCGCATTGATGCTTAGGCGTGCAACGGTCGGGGTTGGTCGCAGAGACCTCGATTACGTGCTCAACAACCTTTTTGCCTTCGACGTGCTGAAGGTGGCCGCCTGCCAAGTAGTCCACGTGATCCTTGTGCTGAACCGCGAGATGGCCGCATCCCGGGCCATGATGATGCGGATGTGAAGAGTGGGAATGTTTGGAGCTGGTCGAAGTACTCATTCGCGCCTCCATTAACAGACCGAGAAAATTATAGGCCTATGAGCCCGGTCTGCCAAATGCCGCGCCCCGAACATGAATGCGCAAGTCGAGCGGATTTAAGCTTCGCGCAGCTCCATCAAGAACGCCGCCCCTTTACTCCGGCGGGTGGAATTCAACTTTTCTTTTCACCGCTTGGTCCACATCTTCCGGAGTCATGAGGACCGTGACCCGAGACTTCACCGTGCCGCTGGCCTGGGCGACGAGGGCGGCGGCTGCCATGTCCGTGTTGTTCGGCAAATCGAGAACAATGATGAAGTCATCGCCGCCAAAAGCGAAATAGAATGCTTCGAGTTTGCCGCCCAGCTCCTTGGCGAGTCGTTCGACCATAGCTCGTCGTTTCGAGCCGCCCTCCTTCAGCAGCCCCTTCAGACCCTGATCGGTGTAGGAACCCTGCACGAGATACTTCGGCATAGCGTCTCCTCCTGAAGCTCCTGGCGACGGGGGATTATAGACCCTCAGTTGGAGGCGACATAGTTGCCCTTCGGGTCATGGCGGCGGCTCGGTCGGAGGCGGACTGCAATTGCAAATGCTGCACGTTGGCTGGATCGCGCAAGTTTATCCTGGGCGCCGGCGCATTGTTCGCCGGGACGACGGCAGGCATGGCATAGGTCCGCCTCCCGCCAGTTCGTTCCTCATGAAAATGCTCGACAAAGCGCGCCCCATGCGCGACGAAGCACCGAATTCTGAGGCATCCACGGACCATTAACGGGACTGAGCAGACCATGACCAAGACGCGCACCGAAACCGACACCTTTGGCCCCATCGAAGTTACGGCCGATCGCTATTGGGGCGCGCAGGCGCAGCGCAGCCTCGGCAATTTCAAAATCGGCTGGGAGAAGCAGCCCGCTCCAATCGTCCGCGCGCTCGGCGTCGTCAAGCGCGCCGCGGCCGAGACGAACATGGGGCTCGGCAGGCTCGATCGGAAAATCGGTGAGACGATCGTCATGGCTTCGCAGGAAGTTATCGACGGCAAGCTCGACGTGCATTTCCCGCTCGTCGTCTGGCAGACGGGCTCGGGCACGCAATCGAACATGAACGCCAACGAGGTCATCTCGAACCGCGCGATCGAGATGCTCGGCGGAGAGATGGGCTCGAAAAAGCCAGTGCATCCCAACGATCACGTCAACATGAGCCAGTCGTCGAACGACACCTATCCGACGGCCATGCACATCGCGTGCGTCGAAGAGATCCATCATCGCCTGCTGCCCGCGCTTCGGCATCTGCATAATAGGCTCGCCGACAAGGCGCGCGCCTGGTCGAAGATCATCAAGATCGGGCGCACGCACACGCAGGACGCGACGCCGCTGACGCTGGGCCAAGAGTTCTCGGGTTATGCCCAACAAGTTGAGAACGGCATCGCGCGCATCGAGCAGACACTTCCGGCGCTGATGGAACTGGCGCAGGGCGGCACTGCCGTCGGGACGGGCCTCAACGCGCCGGTCGGCTTCGCGGAAAAAGTAGCGGAGCGCATCGCGGCCATCACGGGTCTTCCATTCAAGAGCGCGCCCAACAAGTTCGAGGCCCTCGCCGCGCACGACGCGATGGTGTTCTCGCACGGCGCCATCAACACGGCCGCTGCGTCGCTCTTCAAGATCGCGAATGATATCCGCCTGCTCGGCTCGGGTCCGCGTTCAGGCCTCGGCGAGCTTTCGCTGCCGGAAAACGAGCCGGGCTCGTCGATCATGCCGGGCAAGGTTAACCCGACGCAGTGCGAGGCGCTGACGCAGGTTTGCATTCAGATCTTCGGCAACAACGCCGCGATATCGTTCGCCGGCAGCCAGGGACATTTCGAACTCAATGTTTACAATCCCGTAATGGCCTACAACTTCCTGCAATCCGTCCGCCTGATGAGCGATGCCGCGGTATCGTTCACCGACAATTGCGTCGCAGGCATCGAGCCGAGGGAAGACAACATCAAGGCCGGCCTCGAGCGTTCACTCATGCTTGTCACGGCTTTGGCTCCGAAGATCGGTTACGACAACGCTGCCAAGATCGCCAAAACTGCGCACAAGAAAGGCACGACGCTGCGCGAGGAAGCTGTCGGCGGCGGCTATGTAACGGACAAGGAGTTCGATGAGATCGTGCGGCCGGAGAAGATGATCGGGCCTGAGTGACGCCAACGATTTTCAGCACTCTCCCCGATGCTCGATGCATTCGCGGAGAGACTTACATTGACGCCTTTATCGCGACCGAACGGCGCTTGCTGCAGCGAGCGCCGAGTCGCCGTTTGACGGATTTGCATTGCTGCAGATAAAATGACCGAAACTCTGGATGTGATTTGCATCCTTTGCGGAGTGCATTTTATGACCGCCGAGATCATCAATCTCAACAAGGTCCGAAAAGCCCGCGAGCGCGCCGACCGCGAACGCGAGGCACAAGAGAACCGGATTAAATTCGGGCAATCGAAGTCGGAACGCAGTCTGGTCGACGCGCAACATCGCAAGTCCCAGGCGGAACTCGACAGGGCGCGGCGCGACGACAATCGCGGCACCGACGACAGCGACGATATCGATCCCGGCGCCGCCTCTTAAATGAGGCCTGAGAAGCGCTCGTTTTCGATCCAGGGGCATCGAACGTCGGTCTCGCTCGAAGAGGCGTTCTGGATCGCACTGAAGGAAGCTGCCGCGGAAGACGGCACGACCATCGCGAACTTGATAAGCGCCATCGACAAGGGCCGTGGCGGAGCAGGGCTTTCGAGCGCCGTGCGCGTCTGGTTGCTCGACCGGCTGAAGGCGCGGGCGCAGGCGAGAGCGAGCGACTAACCGAAAGGAACCCTCCGGGCACTTCGCAGCTTAGCGATACCGCAGCCTGTGGCGCTCACGAAATTCGATATCCGGCGGACGGCTCGAGCCGGTGTCGCACCAAGGATTGCCGTAGTATCCGAAACGGCCGTTGATCGGCGTGCAATCGCGTTCGACGCGTTCGTACGGCGGCGGCGCACGCCAACCTTTCTCTTTGCTCTTCGCAGCGTGGCCAGCGGACGCCTGCGAAGTTGCAGCGACCGCGGCCATAGCAAAGGCGCTGCCGATGACGACCAAGGCTGTTTTCACGACGGATGTCCTTTGTTCGGCCGCCGCGTTCCTGGCGCCACGCCTTTGAACTTAGGCATTCCGCACGACAATCGCCAGTGAGGCGGGCGCTTGATGGCGCGAATGTCTCGGGCGCCTTGGCGACTTGCCGCAAAATTCAACCGCGTGCGAAGCAATTCCCGCCTCGCCGATTACAAGTTGCGCCGTCGAGAGCCGGAACGTCGTTCCGGCTCTTATCGAGCCCGAAGTGTCAGGGGAGGCGACCCCAGCTGAAGAGGCCGTACAGCCACGCAGCCACGGCGCCGAAGCCGGCTGAGATGCAGAGGATCGGGACGACCTGGCTGACGTCGAGGTTGCCTTCGAGCAGCGGCGACGGCCGATGCGCGAGATAAGGTATCACGATAAACGCGCTGATGATGCCTGGTCCGAAGAGGCCGAGGATGGCGCCGCGAATGGTCATCATGCCCTGAGGCCTCCAACCAAGGATCAGACCGAACAGCGCGCCCCAGAGGCCGCCTGTTAGCGCGGTGCCGACGATCCAAGGCAATTCGACTGTCGGCACGAGCAGGCT
>JAEWCT010000390.1 GCA_023390485.1 Pseudomonadota bacterium | reverse complement strand
ATTGGATGTGGCGAAAACGAAGCTCATCCGGTGGGCCGATCGTCATGAAGACGATGGCGAGACGCTCGTGCTCGACAAGGGCTCGCGGCGTATCACCATTCTCTTCAAGGTCGCCGATCTCGCGCGCGATACAGAGGCGCTTCTCGACGACAAGCCCCAGCTCGTTACGGCCTCTGCCTTCTTCGACCTGACGTCGGAGGACTACATCCGAGCGCTAGCAAAGGCCGTCACCGGCATGGACGCTGCCTTCTACGCAACGCTGACCTACAACGGCCTGCAAAAGTGGACGCCGCACCGGCCTGCCGACAATCAGATGACGGCGGCCTTTCAACGTCACCAGATGCGGGACAAGGGGTTCGGTCCGGCGGCCGGACCGCTGGCGGCCTCGCATCTGGTCGATCAGTTCCGCATCAACGGGCACGTCGTCGCCGAGGGCGAGAGTCCGTGGCGGCTCGAACGCAGCGACCGCATGCTGATCGACGAATTGATCCGGGGTCATGCGGTTGCGGTGACCGAGATCGGCGGCGTGGACGAGAAAGCCATCGTGAGCTGGCTCAACGTCACACGGACCGCAGCGTTCGTCGGACATACCGACGTTTTTGCCGCGCCACCCTGACATTGCCGCCTAACATCGGGGCCGATCGAAGCTATCCGTTCGCGCGCTTCGGGATCATCCGCTCGACCACCCGGTCCCTACGCACGAAATGATGATAGACGGCCGCCGCGATATGTATGCTGGCGAAGACGACGATCAGCACCGCGCCTGTCTCATGCCATTCGAAGATCTCCTTTGCGAGGTCTTCGTTCTTTACGGTAATGGCCGGAAGATGAACTCCGAAGACTTCGAGGTAATCGCCATAGGAGATCGCCGTGTAGCCGATGACCGGAACGGCGATCAGCAACGCATAGAGAAGCCAATGGACGAGATGACTGACGCCGGTCAACGCCGGCGGAACAGTCGGATCGGAACGCGGCGCGCCCTGCGTGAGGCGATAGAGCAAGCGCAGCACGACGAAGAGCAAAATCGTCAGCCCAATGACCTTGTGCGAACTATACAGAGTGCCCGTCAGCGCGTCCCAGACGCCTTTGACCGGCTCGCCTTTTTCGTTGACGCCGGGCATCTCATTGCCGCGATAGGCCATGTAAAAACCGAGCGGGAGCTGAATGAGGACAAGTAGCGCGATCCACCAATGCAGGCCACGTGCGACCGGCGTGTATGTGGGAAGGTCGTATTTTGGATCCTGGGCCATGCGTTAGCCTCGCCGCTGATGCCTCAGATCACAATCGAACAGCACATCGCCGCCGTCAAGAACGCGCGCTGAAGTTTCGGGCCGCATCGCCTCGCCTGACGCCCCTTCCGCCGAAATTATTTCACTGTCAATTTTGCCGGATGTCATAAAAATTCAGAATGATATAAGGCGGTCGAATGACCGTGTCGCCGAATGATCGTAACCGTGGGCCGCTCCGGGATTTCGCACTTCGTCCACTGGCATTCCTTCCAACTCTCATAGCACCCGGTCATGACTTCGAAGCCGCTCGGCCTAATTGAAATCTACCGGCGCGCGCTCGCGCTTTTGGCTCCCGAGAAATATCTGGCGATCGGCCTTGCGGCGGCGGGCGTCATCATCGCGGTTACGCAACTTGCCGAACCCATTCTCTTCGGCAAGGTCGTGGACGCGCTGAGCAAGGGCGAAAGCGCCTATTTCTACATCGGACTTTGGGCGCTGCTCGGGCTGTTCGGGATTTTTGCAGGCGTCATCGTTGGGATCAACGCCGACCGGCTGGCGCATCGCCAGAAGCTCGCGCATCTCGCGCGTATTTTCGAGAAAACGATCGCTCTACCGCAAAGTTCGCACGCCTCGCGCGGATCCGGCGCGACGATCAGAACGATCCTATCGGGCATGAGCGCGCTGTTCTGGCTTTGGCTTGGTGTGATGCGCGAGCAGCTGGCGGTCGTGTTCGGCATTATCCTGCTGGTGCCGACGGCATTTGCGATGGACCCACGGATGGCGGCCATTCTGTTGACGCTTGCCGCCGCGTACACGCTGATGCACGTCATCGTGGTGAGGCGCACGGCCGTCGGGCAAGCGGCGGTCGAGGAGCACGAGACGGCGCTTTCGAGCCGCGTCGTCGATGTCATCGGCAATGTGACGGTCGTGCAGAGCTACGCGCGGCTCAAGGCCGAGGGCGACGCGCTTCGCGGCCTCGCGAACGATCTCCTCACGGCGCAATATCCGGTGCTGACGTGGTGGGGCGTGCTGACGGTCTTGCAGCGCTCGGCCGCGACGCTCACGATGGTCATCATATTCATGGCGGGCGCCGTTCTCGCCGGGCGCGGCGAGCTGACCGTCGGCGAGATCGTCAGTTTCGTTGCATTTGCTGCGCTGCTGATTTCAAAGCTCGATGCGCTTTCGGGTTTTGCAGTGCGCATCGACCAACAGGCGCCGACGATTACCGCGTTGTTCTCGCTGATCGACGAGGCGGGCGCGCCAGCCGACGCAGCGGGCGCCAAGCCGCTGCGAACGGTCGATGGCGCCATCACCTTTGACGACGTGACCTTTCGCTACGAAGGCGCTTCGCAGGGCATCAGCGACTTGTCGTTCGACGCCAAGGCGGGCGAGACGATTGCATTCGTCGGTCCGACGGGATCGGGCAAGTCGACGACGATCGGTTTGCTGCAGCGCTTCTTGAAGCCGAAATCCGGACGCATCCTGATCGACGGCCAGGATATTTCAGGGGTCACGCTGCAGTCGCTCAGAAGCGCGATTGCCGTCGTCTTCCAGGATGCCGGGCTGTTCAACCGGTCGATCGGCGAGAACATTCGCATCGGCAAGCCGGACGCGACGGACGCCGAGGTCGAGCACGCCAGCCGACTGGCGGAGGCGCACGACTTCATCATGCGGAAGCCCGGCGGCTATGACTTTGTGATCGGGGAACGCGGCTTGTCCCTATCCGGGGGCGAACGCCAGCGTATCGCGATTGCCCGCGCCATTCTGAAGGATGCGCCGATCCTCATTCTCGATGAAGCAACGAGCGCGCTCGATTCCGAGACTGAAGCCAAGATCAAGCGGGCGCTCGATACGCTGCGCGCGGGCCGGACGACATTCGTCATTGCGCACAGGCTATCGACCGTCGCCGACGCCGACCAGATTTTCGTTCTCGACCAGGGGCGGATCGTGGAGAGCGGGCAGTTTGTCGAGCTTGCAGAACGCGGCGGACTTTTCTCGCGCCTCGTCGCCGAAGGCGGCTTCACCGTTCCGAAGACGACCGAGAAACCGCGCGCACCGGGTCTATAAAGCTTGGGTCTCTAGAGCTTGTGGGCCATACGCGCGCGCTTGGTCTCGAGATAGCGCTGGTTGAACTTGTTCGGCATGGCGACGATGGGCAGCCGCTCGACAACGCGGATGCCATGCGACTTCAGAGCCAATTCCTTCGCCGGGTTGTTCGACAGCAGCTTGATCTCCGGCATTTGGAGATCGCTCAGAACGCGAGCGGTCAGGCCGTAATCGCGACTATCAATCGGTGCGCCAACCTCGATGTTGGCTTCGACGGTGTCCAATCCCTGATCCTGCAGCGCGTAAGCCTGGATCTTCTTGAAGAGACCGATGCCACGGCCCTCATGATAGGGCACGTAGATGATCGCGCCGTAGGGAACCTCGGTGATGATCTTCAAGGCGGCTTGGAGTTGCTGGTAGCAGTCGCAACGCAGCGAGTGAAAGATGTCGCCTGTCACACAGCCGGAATGAACGCGAACGACAGGGATCGGTAATGTGCCATTCATCTTGCTGGCATCGCGATGAACGAGCGCCAAGATCTGCTCTTCATCGGTGGCGCCGCGATAAGCGTGGGCTTCGAGCATCAGCTCTTGGCCTCTAAATTCAATCGGCAAAATGGTTTCCACCGACCAGTCAGCTGGCAGTTGCGCAGACGTCAAGGTACCCAACTTCATTATCGTTACCGTGGCTCCGGGAGCTCAAAAAGCCATATGCCCCATTTGTCGAGAGAAGGCAAAGTCTCGTACCTGCGCCGGGCTCTGGGTTGTTCCTAAGGGAACAGCCAAGCCAGATTGTGTTGCCAACACCCTTATTTGGGCATGCTCTCGGCAAAGATTTAGAAGGTCAGGATGACGCGGGTCAGTTAATGACCGGCTTCCCTTCCTGCATTTGGAAGTTTTCAGCTTCGCATCAGCCGGGCGAATTCAATTTTCGGGCAACGGTCCATGACGACGGTAAAGCCGGCGGCGCGTGCGATCGCGGCGCCCTCCTCGTTGATGACGCCAAGTTGCGTCCAGATCACGCTGGCGCCCGTGCTTTTCTTCACCGCGATTGCATCTCGCACGATCTCGGGCACCTCGGCGGAGGCGCGGAAAAGATCGACGACGTCGATAGGTGCGGGCACGGCGGCCAGATTCTCATAGACCAATTGGCCCTGAATAGTCTTGCCGGCAATGCCGGGATTCACCGGCTTCACGATATAGCCCTGGTCGATGAGGAAACGCATGACGCCATTGCTCGGGCGTTCAGGATTTGCCGACGCGCCGACAACGGCGAATGTTTTGGCCCGCTTCAAGATCGCGCGGACGTCATCGTCACTCAGCCCGTCGATGCTCATGGCGCGGGCTCGGGAAGCGTTACGCGTCCCGCTGCATCGAGCGGCATGAAGGGGTTGTGGGCGATCTCCCAAAGATGACCGTCAGGATCGGCGAAGTAGCCGGAATAGCCGCCCCAAAAGGCCTTCTGGCCAGGCTTCAAGAGCCTCCCGCCCGCGACGACGGCTTCGTTCAAAACCCGATCGACCTCGGCTTCCGAGTTGACGTTGTGAGCGAGAGAGACGCCTGAGAATCCGGGCTCGCTCACCGGTACGCCCGCATCGCTCGCCAAGGCGTCGCGGCCGAAAACCGAAAGTACAATCCCGCCCAGGCTAAAGAATGCCACGTCGGCCTGGCTGGCGGCAGACGCGCGAAGGCCCAGCGCTTCATAGAATTTACGAGATTTTCCGACGTCTTTGACGCCCAGGGTGACGAACGAAATCCGGGGCTCCAACTCAACGGTCCTTCCATTCGGGCTTGCGCTTTTCGATGAAAGCGCAGATGCCCTCGCCTGCATCGGCGGCCATCATATTTTTGACCATGACCTCGCTCGCGTAGGCGTAGGCCTCGTCGAGCGGAAGCTCGGCCTGCCGGTAAAAGGCCGTCTTGCCGATCGCAACCGTGGCTTTCGATTTGGCGGCGATCGTGCGGGCCATGTCCAAGGCCGCCGTCATGACATCGCCCGCCGGGACGACGCGATTCAAGAGACCATAGGCGAGTGCATCGGCAGCGGAGACGGGCTCGCCGAGAAGCAGCATTTCCATCGCATGTTTGCGGGCGACGTTGCGCGAGAGAGCGACCATCGGCGTCGAGCAGAAGAGGCCGATATTCACGCCCGGAGTTGCGAAGTCCGCCGTCTCGGCAGCGACGGCCAAGTCGCAGGTCGCCACAAGCTGGCAGCCCGCCGCCGTCGCTCGTCCCTGCACGGCCGCGATGACAGGCTTCGGACAGGCAACGATGGCCCGCATGACCGACGAGCACGCCGTCATGGTCTCGCGGAAGAAGGCTTCGCCGCCGTCGGGGTCGGCGCGATGGGCCGTCAATTCCTTGAGGTCGTGACCGGAAGAAAAGACCTGGCCGGCAGCGGCGAGAATGATGACGGCGACAGATTTATCCTTGCCAAGCCGTTCGATCTCTCGCTGCAATTCGCTCAGCAACGCCCGCGAAAGCGCATTGCGCGCTTCCGGCCGGTTCAATGTCAGGCGGATGATGCCGGGTTCGACGGTGTGTGTCAGGACCAATTGGGTCCCGACATTCAAACGTTCTTGCATGAGAAAACCTGTCAGTTCGCGGCGGCGTCGCCGCTTCCGTCGGCGCGCCGTTCTATTGCAGCGCCTTCTCGATTTCGGCCCGATGCGCCTTCACGAGGTCGACGTTCTCTTTGTACTGCAGTTTCGGCGTCGTGCTGATCGCTTCATTCAGCTCGTCAAGAAGCTGCTTCTTGTCGGCTTCCGGAATGCTGTTGTCCTTCTGGACGTCGTCGCGCTCCTTTTTCAGCGCATCGACGGGGTCGACGAAATTGCCCGTCGTGGCATCGAGCCCGGCCATGACGATCGAGATGTTCGCCGCGACGTTATCGAGCTCTGCGAAGTTCGTGAAGCCATGCTTCGTCGCGATGCTTTCCAGTTCGGTCTGCAGACCGGTATCGGGCTTGTCGCCGGCGGCCTGGATTTTCGATGCGATTGCCGCGAGATCCGTCTGAGCCGCGATGAAGCGCGTCACCTGCTCGTCGGTCAACTTGATCTGCTTGACGTCGTCGGACGGGGACGGAGTGGCGGCGGCCGCATCAGCTGCGCCCTGCTCGGCTGGCGCTGCCTTCGGTGCAGCCGCGTCCTCAGCCGCAGCAATCGACATCGCCGCGCATAGTCCTAGTCCGCCAATGAATACGCGCACCGCCGTCCGGGTCAGAGAGACCACCATCGTGTTGCTCCACATTGCGCCCGCCTCTTGCGAGCGATTACCGTTCGAACTGATACGCCGACTAAGACAAGAATAAGAAGCGTTTACCTCAAGCCGCCTCGAATTTTGGGCAAAGCGGGTCCGGAGGCCTCTCTTTGATCTATCGCATGCTGGATTTATCGCCAATGAACAAAGGCGGGCATTGCAGTGAGGGAGATTTTTGGTGGTAAAATGATACCGTGCAGTGGTATTATAATACCTATCGAATTAATATGCTGAAATTGCTTGGTATTTTCAGCGCCTCCAAATTCTTGTTGCAAGATACCGGTCATTTCGCGTATGGACGCGGCTTCTCGGAATGCGGCGCGCAGTGGACGATCGAAGCGTGCGCAGCCATCCGCCAAGGAGCTTCAAGATAATGTCTACCTATGTCGCCAAGCCGGCCACGGTGGAGAAGAAGTGGGTTCTCATCGATGCCGAAGGGCTCGTTGTCGGCCGGCTCGCTGCTCTCATCGCGACGCGCCTCAAGGGCAAGCACAAGCCGATTTATACGCCGCACGTCGATTGCGGTGACAACATTGTCGTCATCAACGCTGAAAAGGTCGTCTTCACCGGCGCCAAGCGCGAAGACAAAATCTACTACAAGCACACCGGCTATCCGGGCGGCATCAAGGAGCGCACGCCGCGCCAGATCCTCGACAGCAAGCATCCCGAGCGGATCGTCGAGAAGGCCGT
>JAEWCT010000383.1 GCA_023390485.1 Pseudomonadota bacterium | reverse complement strand
ATATCGTTCTTGCGACAATCCTTATCGTCGGCGGCGTCTTTGGCGCACAATTCGGAACGATGGCTGGCGAGAAAATCCGCGGCGAGCATCTACGCGTGCTGCTCGGCGCGCTGATCCTGCTCGTCGCCGCACGCATGGCCGTCGATCTGGCTATTAAGCCGGGTGATCTCTTTTCGCTCGCATCGGCACCGGGAGCATTGTGATGCGCCCGTTCCTTGCCGGTATTGTCGCTCTGATGTTCGCAATGACGGGCGGTGCGCTTGCCGATCCACCGAAAGAAGGCGTCGAAGCCGACGCGTCGACGCGCCAGGTCGCGATCACGTCGAGCTTCACGGGAACCGAGATCCTCGTTTTCGGCACTGTCGAGAACAGCGTGCAGCCCAGCCCCGAAGCTGGGACATACGACATCATCGTCGTCGTCGAAGGCCAGCCGGCCCCCGCGGTGGTGCGGCAAAAATCGCGCGTGGCGGGCATCTGGATCAATACGTCGTCGATGCATTTCGCCGTGGTTCCGAGCTACTACGCCATCGCCTCGCCGCGGCCGATCGACGAGATTGCCGACAAGGCTTTTCTCGATGCGCATCGGGTCGGCTTCGATCACATCCGCATGGCGCCCTCGGGAGCGGGCGATGCCGATGCTGATGCGACCGAAACTTTCCGTCAGGCGCTCATCCGGTTGAAGGAGCAGCAGCGGGTTTATGTGAAGCGGGATTTTGGCGTGACGTTCATCGGGCGGAGCCTCTTCCGCTCGACGATCGCGTTACCGCCAAATGTGCCGGTGGGGCCGCTGACGGCCAGGGTTTATCTTTTCAAGGAAGGCAAGCTGCTCGGACAATACGAGAGCCGCGTTAGCCTCAGGCGCGAAGGCGTTGAGCGCTTCCTCCATAACTTCGCAATCTCGCAGCCGTTGGTTTATGGCATGACCACGGTTCTGCTGGCGGTAGCGGCAGGATTGGCCGCCGCCTTGGCTTTCAGGAAGCCTGCTTGAGTTCAGTCATCGCGAAGGAGACGCGGCGCGACAGGATAAAGGCCTTCGTGGCCGAGCATCCAGACGTCGAGCCCGTCGTCGCTGAACAGTGGCTCGAACACGGCATTGAGTATGTTCAAGCCCCCCGTGAATGCACCGAAGGCGGGCATCACGAGGCGGAGACGATTGCCGACGAAGCACGGGCGGCGGAGCGACGTTCCGTGGAACACGAGGCGCGCTGCAGGATGGAAGTGTCCGGCAATCTCGTGCGTTCGGGCCCCGGGCCGCGGCTCGTGGCGTAACGCGATCCCGCCGACGACGATCTCGGGCATCACATAGCCGGCCAGCATGCGATCGATTTTTGGATCGTGGTTGCCGGTGATCCAGATCCAGTCGCGGTCTTCCTGCAGCATGCGGAGGCTTTCGACGTCCCTCAAGTCCATGCGTGCGGCGCCGTCCTGATCATGCAGGCTGTCGCCGAGGCAGATGACCGTTTCGGGGTCGTATCTGTCGATCAAGGCCGCGAGCTTTTGAAGCGTCTCGCGCGTGTCGTACGGCGGCAGCATCTGTCCGTAAGCGGCGTATGACGAGCCCTTCTCGAGATGAAGATCGGAAACGATCAACGCCTGCTCGGCGGGCCAGAACAGCGCGCCGGATTTGTGTGCGACGAAGGCCTTGCCGCAGACGTGCACGGGTTGATCGGCGAAATCGTCAAGCCCTATGCGTTCCGGCTTCAGCATGTTCATGTCCGCATGTCCCCCGTTGCTTCGCGGATCAGTTCGTCTGCGGCATCGCGCAAAATTGCGTCACGGTCTTGGCCGTACACCAGCTCAACTCCGATCTCCAGCAGCACCGGGACGGCGAGCGGAGACACGTGATCGAGAGTTTGATGTCTGATTCGCTCTTTAATGCGAGCCAGAAACGTGCCGAGCCGCTTGATATCGAGCAGGCCCGTGGCCGCGTCGGCCCATGCGGCTTCGAGCAGAAGATGGCCCGGATCGTGGCGGCGCAGCACGTCGTAGATGAGATCGGTCGAAATCGTCACCTGACGGCCGGATTTGACTTTGCCGGGATGCCTCCGTTCGATCAATCCAGCGATGACGGCGGCCAAGCGGAACGTGCGCTTCATCAGTGCGCTTTCGGCGAGCCAGGCATCAAGATCATCGCCCAGCATGTCCTCGTCGAAGAGCTTTGCGAGCGAAAGCCGGCCCTCCGAGATGAGGTTCGAGATGTCGCCGCGTGCCCAGACAGCCAACGCATAATCATTGGCGACGAAGCCGACGGGATTGGCGCCGATACGATCGAGACGACGCGTCAGCAGCATGCCGAGTGTCTGGTGCGCGAGGCGTCCTTCGAACGGGTAGGCGACGAGGAAGTGACGGTTGCCGCGCGGGAACGTTTCGATGAGGACTTCATCGGGCGCAGGGACGACGGAGCGTTCCGTCTGCAGCTCGAGCCAATTGGCGACGGGATTGGGCAGGGCCGACCAAACGCTCGGATCGGCGAGCATGGCCCGCACGCGTCTGGCCAAATGCGTGGAGAGTGGAAATTTGCCGCCGTCGTAGCTCGGCACCATCGGATCTTCCGCCGCCGCGCGCGAGACGAAGACTTCCGTATCGCGGATGCCTTCGAAGCGAAGAACTTGTCCAGCAAAGACGAAGGTGTCGCCCGGTGTCAACTGCTCGGCGAAGTATTCCTCGACTTCGCCGAGGACGCGGCCGCCGATGCGGGCGATATTTTTCCTGCCGCCGCGTAGCGAGACGAGGCGCACCTTGAGGTGCGGCGCGTCCACGATGGTGCCGATGTTCAGCCGGTATTGCTGGACGATGCGCGGATTAGCGACGCGCAGCTTGCCGTTTTCGGCCGGCCGTAATTTTGCGAAGCGCTCATAGGATTTGAGGGCGTAGCCGCCCGTCGAGACGAACTCGACGGTACGGTCGAATTGCGCGCGCGTCAGGCCGGCATAGGGAAGTGCCGAGCGAACTTCGTCGAACAGCGTGTCCAGATTGAACGGCGCCTGGCACGCCATTCCGAGAACGTGCTGTGCAAGAACGTCGAGTGCGCCAGAGCGTGAGAGCGTGGCATCCTGGTCGCCGGCTTCGGCGGCTTGCTGGGCGGCGCGGCATTCGAGAACCTCGAAGCGATTTCCCGGCACCAGGATTGCCTGAGACGGCTCGTCGAGCCGGTGATTGGAGCGGCCAATTCGCTGTAACAGGCGGCTCGCGCCTTTCGGGGCGCCGAGATGGATGACGAGATCGACATCGCCCCAGTCGATGCCGAGATCGAGCGTCGAGGTCGCAACGACGGCACGCAGCTTCCCCGCGGCCATTGCGGCTTCGAC
>JAEWCT010000319.1 GCA_023390485.1 Pseudomonadota bacterium | reverse complement strand
CCATCACCCACCCTGATTTCTACGGCATCGACACGCCGAGCAAAAAAGACCTGCTCGCAGCGAATATGTCGCTCGACGAGATGCGGGATTTCATGGAGGCCGATAGCCTGGCGTTTCTGTCGGTGGATGGCATCTACCGCGCCATCGGCCTCGATGGCCGCGACGACCGCGCGCCGCAGTTCACTGACCATTGCTTCACCGGCGATTACCCGACGAACCTGACCGATTACGGTGGTGAGGCGGTGCCGCGACAGCTTTCTCTCTTGGCCGAAGTCGGCTGAGCCGCCCACCTCTAGCTTCGTAAGTGAACCATGACCGACAGCCCGCTTTCCGGTCGAATAGCCCTTGTGACGGGCGCGTCGCGGGGAATCGGTCGCGCGGTCGCGCTGGGCCTCGCCAAAGCCGGCGCTCATGTCATCATCGCGGCACGCTCGATCGGAGCGCTTGAATCCCTCGATGATGAGATCCAGGCAATCGGCGGCGCTGCCACCCTCCTCCAACTGGATCTGAAAAAGGGCGACCGTGTCGATCAGGTCGGCCCGACGATCTTTCAGCGCTGGCAGCATCTCGACATCCTGGTGGCCAACGCCGGCATTCTCGGCCCCCTCTCGCCGCTCGGCCACACGACGGACGATGGCTTCGTCTCGACGATCGATATCAACCTCATCGCCAATTGGCGGTTGATCCGTACGCTCGATCCTCTGCTGAAGCGCTCTGACGCTGGCCGTGCCATTTTCGTGACGTCGGGCGCGGCGAGCGGCAAGTACGCCTATTGGGGCCCCTATGCGGCTTCCAAGGCAGGTCTCGAGGCCCTCGTGAAATCCTGGGCCGCAGAGCTCGAGAACACGTCCGTCAGGGCAAACCTGATCAATCCCGGCGCGACACGCACCGGCATGCGCGCGAAAGCCTTCCCCGGCGAAGATCCCGAAACGCTCCCGCCGCCCGAGGCGCTCGTGCCCCTGTTCGTCGAACTCGCCTCTCCCGGCTGCGAACGCAACGGCGAGATCGTGAATTTCCGCGAATGGCGTATGGACCAGGATGCGACCTCCCCCTCCATCGGACTATCGCCAGACGCGTAAACGCCTCCGCGCGCCGTCCCAACGGCAGCAATGAAGTTTTTGCGACATAAGTCTCGGCCTTCGCAAATAAGCTCAAATCATTCCCGCGCTGCATTGAAGACCTGCAGACTTTCGCCTCATTACGGACACAACCTCGCGCGCTTTGACTGTGGCGGTCGGGGGGCCGTTTTGGGACCGGCGAAAGCCGTGCAGGGACACTGGGGGAAGCTAACGGAATGCTTGCAGCGAGAAATCTCGTGATGCTGCTCATCTTGGCGGGCGGCACTGAAACGGCTTTGGCCGATGCTTCGATGGACAAGGTGCTGAAAGAACTCGAACCCGAAGAACGCGCCCATCAGGTCTGCAACCTGCGCGGCATCGATGCGGTACGGAAGGGAAGCCACCTCAAAGGCGTCGATCGCGTCACGACGACACTTCAGAAGCCTGCCGTTTTCAAAAATAACGTGGTCGTCGCAAAGAGCGCGGCAGTACGCGCAAAAAACCGCTGGTACTTTCTGGATTTCACCTGCGCCGTGAGCGGCGATCAAATGAAGGCAACGTCGTTCGACTACAAGCTCGGCGGCGAAATCCCCGAAAACAAATGGGAAGACTACGGCCTTTGGAAGTGACGTCGTCTGGGCGAGACCCGAACAAGACGCACTATCAGGTGAACGTAATCATCATGCCGTCATACGCGGGCTCGACACCCTCGGGCAGTTGCCGGACGAGCGTCTCATAGTCGAGTTCACTCGTCATATGCGTCAGGATCGTGCGCTTCGGTTTCAGCCGCGCCGACCACGCGAGCGCCTGTTTGACGCTGAAATGCGATTCATGAGGCGTATGACGCAGGGCATCGACGATCCACACGTCCAGCCCTTCGAGTAACGGGATCGACTTTTCCGGGATGTCGTTGACGTCAGGCGAATAGGCGAGATTCGAAACGCGGAAGCCGAGCGACTGCATCGACCCATGCCACTGCGGTATCGGCTGCGCGACGATCGGACCGCCGCCACCCTCGACGACGACCGGAGAAACCCCGTCGATCTCGTGAGCGTTGAGCATCGGCATGTATTCCGAGCCCTTCGGCGTTTCGAAACAGTAGCCGAAACGCGTCTTCAGGCTGTCGCCCGTTTCCTTGGTGAAATAGACGTCCACCCGCCGCTTCATCGAGAACGCGACCATGCGCAGATCATCGATGCCGTGCGTGTGATCCGCATGATCGTGCGTATAGAGCACGCCATCGAGCGCCATCAGGCGCGTCGCCAAAAGCTGTTCGCGGAAATCCGGCGACGTATCGATGAGCACAGATGTTCGCCCGCCCGAGCCGGTGCGTTCGACGAGAGCGGAACATCTGAGCCGGCGGTTCTTCGGGTTGTTGGGATCGCACGAACCCCAATTCATCCCGATGCGCGGCACGCCGCCCGATGAGCCGGAACCGAGTATCGTACAGCGAAAACTCATGCCGCGGCGGACCCCGAGACGCCCGCCGCCGGCCGCTTCGCTTTGCTATAGAGCCTGAAGAAATTCTCCGTCGTCGCCCGCGCGAGATCGACGGCGGTGACACCCTTCACGTCGGCAAGCGCCGCGGCGGTGCGAACAACGTATGCAGGCTCATTGCGCTTTCCGCGAAATGGAATAGGCGCGAGGAACGGCGCATCCGTTTCGACGAGCAAACGGTCGAGAGGCACGTCGCGTGCAATCTCGCGCAAGGCTTCCGAATTCTTGAACGTGATCACGCCGCTGAACGACACGTAGAGCCCGAGATCAACCGCGCGCATCGCCAGCTCTCGTCCGCCCGTAAAGCAATGCAGCACCGCCGGGAACGCACTCTTGGCGTGTTCTTCCTCAAGAATCGTAATCGTATCGGCATCGGCTTCGCGCGTGTGAATTTCGAGCGGCAGCCCGGTTTCGCGCGCGGCCGCGATATGCCGGCGAAAGCCTTCCGCCTGTGCTTCGGGCGTCGAGTGCTGATAATGATAATCGAGCCCGGCTTCCCCGATCGCCACGACTTTCGGATGTTTCGAAAGCTCGACGATCCGCTCGACAGGAATATCGAGTTCCTCGTGCGCGTTGTGGGGATGCGTCCCGACCGAGCAAAAGACATCGTCGAACCGTTCGGCGACGGCTTTCACGTTGTCGAACTTGCGAATGCGCGTCGAGATCGTGACGAGCGTACCGACGCCGGCCTCATGTGCACGCGCCACGACCTGATCGAGTTCCGGAGCAAACTCGGGAAAATCGAGATGGCAATGATGATCGACAAGCATCAGGTCTTTTACTCTTCAGAGGCGCGCATCTGCCGTGCGGCGCGTTGTCGTCGCTTATTCGGGCTCCACGTAGCGAGGGAAAACGCCCTGCGGTTCCGGGATCTTGCCACCCGGCTGCAGACGGCCCTTTTCGCCGAGGCTTGCAAAAGTGCGGTTCTCCGGCGCAATGGCAAGCAGGTCGAGCAGCTTGGAAGCGCTTTCCGGCATCACCGGCTGAATGAGAATGCCGAACTGACGAACGATCTCCGCCGTGACGTAGAGGATCGTCCCCATCCGTGCCGGATCCGTTTTCTTTTTCGCCCACGGCTCTTCAGCCGCGAAATAGCGGTTTGCGTCCGCGATCACGTTCCACACGGTATCGAGATACTTGGTGACGGCCTGCCGCTCCATCTCGGCGCGTGCGACGACGTAAAGACCATCCGTCGCTGACAGGATTGCTTGATCTGATTCGCTGAGCTGACCGGGGGCTGGTATCGCGCCCTCGCAGTTCTTGAAAATCATCGACAGCGAGCGCTGCGCCAGATTTCCAAGATTGTTGGCGAGATCGGCGTTGATGCGATTGACGATGACGTCCGACGAATAGTTTCCGTCCTGCCCGAACATCACTTCGCGCAGGAAGAAATAGCGCACGGCATCGCGACCATACGCCTTCACGAGATCGAACGGATCGACGACATTGCCGACCGATTTCGACATCTTCTCGCCGCGGTTGAACAGAAACCCGTGCGCGAAAATCCGTTTCGGAAGTTCGATACCGGCGGACATCAGAAAGGCCGGCCAATAGACCGCGTGAAACCGAACGATGTCTTTGCCGATGATGTGAACGTCGGCGGGCCAATACCTCCACTTCGCCGAGTTCGTATCCGGATACCCGGCGGCGGTGAAGTAGTTCGTCAACGCATCGACCCAAACGTACATCACGTGCTTGTCGTCGCCCGGTACGGG
>JAEWCT010000222.1 GCA_023390485.1 Pseudomonadota bacterium | reverse complement strand
ATATCGAACGCGGTATGTCCGGCCACGACGCCGCGATTGCCGCCATGAACGTGCTGATGGGTCCGATCATCGGCATCACGCTGGTTCTGATGGCGGTGTTTCTGCCCGCTTCCTTCCTGCCCGGCCTGACAGGGCAAATGTACGCGCAGTTCGCACTCGTCATCGCTGCGACGGCTTTGATCAGCGCCATCAACGCGGCGACGCTGAAGCCCACGCAATGCGCGCTTTGGCTTCGCCGTCCCGTGCCGCCGGAGAACCGGAATGTCTTCTATCGGGGGTTCAACGCTCTTTATCAGCACCTTGAGGACCGCTACGCGGGGCTGATCGACCGGATGGTTCACCATAGCGGCCTGATGGCGATCATCACGCTCGGTATCATCGGCGGATCCATCTATGGAATGACGCGCGTTCCGACTGGCTTTCTGCCCATCGAGGACCAGGGATATCTGATCGCGGCCGTGCAGCTTCCGGAAGGCGCGTCATTGGGCCGGACGCAGAAAGCGCTCGAACAGGTCGAGCAGATCGCGAATGCGGTGCCGGGCGTAGAACGCGTCATCACCATCGCCGGCCAGTCGGCACTCGACAACAGCGCTTCGCTTGCAAACGCTGGCGTTTCCTACATCATGTTGAAGGATTGGAGCGCGCGCGGTCCGGGCCAGGATCTGGCGTCGCTTTATAAAACTCTCAACGAGAAGCTTTCGACGATTGCCGACGGCCGTGTACTCGTCGTGCCGCCACCGCCAATCCAGGGCATCGGCAATGCCGGCGGCTTCACGATGGTGGTCGAGCTTCGCGACAGTAGTTTCGATCTCGCCAAGCTCGAAAGCTCGGTCAACGCCATGGTGCGCGCCGCGAGCACGCAGTCGGGCATTCAACGCGCTTCGACCACGTTCCGCGCCACCGCTCCGCAATATAAGGTGACGATCGACCGTGAGAAAGTGCAGACGCTTCTGCTGACGACCGATCAGGTGTTTTCGACGCTCGCGAGCTATTTGGGCTCGAGCTACGTCGACCAGTTCAACAAGTTCGGGCGCGTCTTCCAGATCTACGTGCAGGGCGATGCGTCCTTCCGGATGACACCAGATGACATCCTCGGTCTCAGGGTCCGCAATCAGAACGGCGACATGATCCCGCTCGGCACCGTTCTCACGATCACGCCGACCATCGGCGCGTCCCTCATCAGCCTTTACAATCTCTACCCCGCCGCCACGATCGTCGGCGTGCCGGCCAAGGGCTTTTCATCCGGGCAGGCCATCCGGCTGATGGAGGAGATCGCCGCGCACGAGTTGCCGTCCGGGGTCGGCTATTCCTGGACGGCGCTATCGTATCAAGAGAAGATCGTCGGCGGCCAAATCTACTACGTATTCGCGCTCGCTATGCTTCTCGTCTATCTGGTGCTCGCCGGTCAGTACGAGAGCTGGTACGCGCCGATGTCGGTTTTGCTGGCTGTGCCGTTATCCCTCATCGGGCCGGTACTGGTGTTGCTGGCGGTCGGCGTCGACAACAACCTTTACGTCCAGATCGGCCTTGTTCTTCTGATCGCTCTCTCGGCAAAGAACGCCATTCTGATCGTGGAGGTCGCGCGCGAGCTCAGAGCCGAAGGCAGGCCGATACTTGAATCCGCGCGTGAAGCCGCGCGGGCCAGGTTCCGGCCGATCCTGATGACGTCGTTTGCGTTCATTCTCGGCGTCGCCCCGCTTGTGTTTGCCACGGGAGCCGGCGCCTCGGCGCGGAAATCCATCGGCATCACCGTTTTCAGCGGCATGCTCGCCTCGACGTGCCTGGCGGTGCTTTTCGTTCCGTCGCTCTACGTCATTATCCAGCGCTTCGAAGAATGGCGCCAATCACGCAAGAAGCAACCGGTTCCCGTGATGGCGCCGCCGCGAAGCGAATAGGCACCTTTTCGTTCGCTTAGCGCCACCACAGTGCCGGATTCGTCAGCAGGTCGAAGACGCTGACCTTGTGGCTGATGGTTGCGAGGTTCGCCGGTTCGCTTTCGGCAATCCGCGATCCATGAGCCTCGCGGGCTTCAGCAATCCCAGATCCATGCGTCTCGCGGGCGATGGCCTTTTGCGGAATGCGATGAGGTTTGCCGCTGCCTTTCACCTGACCGGCCGGCGACGGTGCGTCCTTCGGCGACGCTCCGTTTTTATCGAGCGTTGCCTCGGCCGATTGGTTCGACGCGAGCATGATCGAGCGTCCGGATGGCGCATCGGATTTTGCGCCCAGCTTTTTCGGATCGGCTTCGACCGCCGCTTCGCCGTCACTCTTCGAAATCGAGCCTGTCGTCATGCCGGCAAAAAGGGCACTGACCTTCTCCGCCTCCCGGCGCGCAGCGGCTGCCTGCCCGCTTTTGGCCTGTAATGCGGAAGCATATTTTTCCTGTCCCGAAAGCGGGACAAAGGCCGGCAACGGCGGCGTACCGGCAGATTGCGGGTCTGACGCTGCAGAGGCGGCGGAGTCTGCGAGGGCCGGCGGCACATGTGCGGCGATTAATGCCAAAACCGGTACAACAACTGACGCAACAAATTTCATAACTGACGCCCTTCACTCCCCAAGGACAGTCAGAAACTCAACGAGGGCAATAGAAAGGCTGGAGTTCTCCGATCGAACCTAACACCCGTCAGAAATCCGTGGCCCTGCCCGGCGTGCCGGAATGCATTCGTTAACTTTTATAACCCAGACGTTAGATCCGGCGTGGAATGGGAGGTTCGCAAATGAACATCGTCCTTTCAATCGGGAGGCCGTACGGCTCAGTTAAGCTCAGAGTAAAGCATTGTGGGGATGATATCTCGGGGGGGCCGAATAAGCGCGCCCGGCCTTATCGTTAGACAATAATTTTCCCTCATGAAGTCTCCGATGTCCGAGGCCGTGATTACCGACGAGGGCCCAGTCCTGGATGCCAACAAGTTGCTGCGAATGCGCGGCTATTTGGACATGGCGGGCTTTCGGAGCATTATCGGCGAATTCGAGACGGGAATTCGCCAGCGGCTCGTTAATCTTGAGTCGCTCGAGCTTTCGCCTTCGCAGATCGAAGCCATCTGCCACGATCTTATCAATTTCTCCGGGACGCTCGGAATGTACGAGCTGATGTCGGCAGCCGAGAGATTGCGGGAATACGCACGCCGTCACGCGCGCGCCGATGTCGTTTCGGCTCAAATGGACCTGCGAAGCGCGGGCGGACGCGCCATTGCCGCGCTGGACGCCTTCATGGGGGACGCCGGTGATGACTAAGTTTCGCCTGCATCGCGATCAGTTGTCCGCCGTCGCGCGTGTCACCCCTTATGCGATGGCTGGGTACGGAGTGAATGTCGCGCTCGCGACCGCTGCCTTCTGGAACACCATACCGGTTCGATATCTTCTTCTCTGGGCGCTCTTGTCGCTGACGGCATGCGGACTCGTCGCCGTGCGATCGTTTCATCGTACGCCGACCACTCGCGATCAGAACCCCGACGAACTGCGGAGCGCGCGCAACGCGCTCATTTTCGCCGTGCTTCTGGCGCTCCCCTGGTCGTCTTTGGCGATCATTTGGGCGGGCACATTCAGCGGGACGAGCGAAGCGATCCTGATGGCATTCGTGGTCGGCATGGCGGCGAGCGGCAGCATCCTGCTTGCGCCGATACCGGCGGCGGCGCTGACCTATGCGGGCACGATCCTCGGCCCGCTCATCATCAAACTGATGGTTCTCGGCGGCCGAGAGAATGTGGTTCTTGGTGCGCTCGCCATCAGCTTCCTGGTTTTCCTCATCGTCCTCGTCATGACGAACGCCAGCATGTTCATGGAGCGTTTGAAAGTTCTGCAACGGCTCAAGTTCTCGATCGAGGACGCGAAGGCTGCGAATGAAGCGGCACAGCGCGCAAACTCGGCGAAGTCGGAATTCTTCGCAACGATGAGCCATGAGATCAGAACGCCCCTCAACAGCGTGATCGGCTATACGAGCCTCGTGCTGGCGCGGCGCAGCTTGAATGCGGAAGACGCGCGCGACCTAGAAATCGTGCGGGACGCGGGACGTTCGCTCTTAAATACCGTGAACGACATTCTCGACTTTTCCGCCATCGAAGCTGGCCGCCTGAAGCTGTTGCTGGCGCCGACGCTGCTCAGGCCGATGATCGAGAGTTGCCTGTCACTGATGCAAGTGGAGGCGCGGGCGAAAGGTCTCGTTCTAAGCGCCGAGATCGATGGCGCGCTGGACGAGGTGAGCGTCGAGGCTGACGCGCAACGAGTCCGGCAGGTCCTCGTCAATCTCGTCGGCAACGCGGTGAAATTCACGTCAGAAGGGCGCGTAGATGTCGAAGCCAAATGGCTGAGGCGGTCCGATGACATCGTCGCCGTCCGGTTCATCGTCAAGGATACGGGGCCCGGCATACCGCAAAAGTCGATACCGGAACTGTTCAACAGGTTCAGCCAGCTCGACGGAAGCTACGAGCGGCGCTTCACGGGATCGGGCCTCGGACTTGCCATCAGCAAAAGTATCGTTGTTGCAATGGACGGCGAAATCGGCGTGCAAAGCGAACTCGGCGTGGGGTCGGCGTTTTGGTTCGAACTGCCTCTCATCGTCAGCCGCGCGCTGCCTGCGATCGATCGTTCCGTGGAAGCGAGACCGGCCAGCCCCGGCGGCCTTAATATTCTCGTGGTCGACGACATGGAACCCAACAGGCGCCTCACCTCGACCGTGTTGCGCCGCGCCGGTCATCGCGCGGTGACGGCCGCAAGCGGCGCGGAGGCCATCTCGCTCGCGAAGTCCGAGACTTTCGATGTCATTCTCATGGACATGCAGATGCCGGGGATGAACGGCCTCGCGGCAACGAAGGAAATCCGGACCTTGCCGCCAAGCCAGGGCCAAGTTCCCATCATCGCCATGACGGCGAACGTTCTTCCCAATGAAATCGCAAGCTGTTATGCGGCCGGCATGACAGCGCACATCGGCAAGCCCTTCGAAATCGATGAGTTGCTGCGCACGATCGAAGCCGCGAGCGACGGCGCAACCGCAAGCGCGCGCGCTCGTCTTCCCGCTGCCATGATGGCTGGACGAAAGCCGTTCTGATCCCCCATCCGCATTCCCAGGGTGGCCGTCATGTCACAACTGTTACATACTGCGTCGGATTGTGAATTGTTTGTGACGTCGAATTTCTGTATTGGCTGCGTCCTTCAGCGGGAAGAGCGTCGCTGCTTGAACGGTCGGCACAGCGGGAGCCGATACCGCCAGGCGTGAGGGTGACGTGTTCCTGTCAGCCCTGCCAGAGATGGCAGGGCTCTCTGTTTTCTGCAGTCATCAGGCAAACAAAAGCCCCGGACAACCGGGGCTTTTTTCATCAATCCTAGTAGCCAATGTAACGGCAGATGCGCCGGCCGTAGCGCCAGAAGCAGGTGTAATCGTCGCCGTAGTAATAATCGTCGTAATAACCGTCGCCGAAGAAGAACGGGACAGCCACGAAACGCCTGTGATGGAAGCGATCGAAATCTCTGCCCATATGACCGCCGTTACGGAAGCCGAAGCCTTCGTGGCTCATTCGGCCCATGCC
>JAEWCT010000097.1 GCA_023390485.1 Pseudomonadota bacterium | reverse complement strand
CGGCTACATCGCGCTGGCAAGCGACCCGAAGCGGCCCGTCTCGTCGTTTTCACAAGCCGATCTTGAGAAGGGCACGGTCTATTTCGCTCACGACGGCTCGGACGCGGAGAAGGCCCGGTTCGACGTCCAGGTCACGGATCTTTCCGGCGCCAGTTCCGGTCCTGCCAAGACCGTCAACGTCGCTGTTCGGACTTAGCCGGTTCGCAATCCTCGCAAGAAGGGTGGAAGCGACAGCTTTGCCATTTGGACGGCGGCCGCTGAGCCTTATATAACCCCGGCATGGCCAACCTCTTCGAAGCTGCCGGACTAGAGAAAAGCGCACCGCGTCCGCTTGCTGACCGGCTGCGCCCGAAAACGCTCGCCGAGGTCGTCGGCCAGGATCATATCGTCGGACCCGACGGCACGCTGACGCGCATGCTGAAGAACGGCCGTGTCCCAAGCCTCATCTTTTGGGGACCGCCCGGCTCGGGGAAGACGACGATCGCCCGCCTTCTCGCCAACGAAACGAAGCTGGCTTTCGAGCAGCTCTCCGCAATTTTTTCCGGCGTCGCCGATCTTCGCAAAGCCTTCGATCGCGCCAAGATGATGCGCGAGCAGGGCAAAGGCACGCTGCTCTTCATCGACGAGATCCATCGTTTCAACCGCTCGCAGCAGGATAGCTTCCTGCCGTACATGGAAGACGGCACGATCACGCTCGTCGGCGCGACGACCGAGAACCCGTCGTTCGAACTCAACGCCGCCGTTCTTTCGCGCGCCAGCGTCCTGGTACTGAACCGCCTCGATGACGCGAACCTCGAAACGATCCTCGCACGCGCCGAAACCGAGGTTGGCCGTCCGCTCCCTCTGACAGACGACGCTCGCACTGCGCTGAAGGGCATGGCCGACGGCGACGGCCGCGCCATTCTCAATCTCGTCGAGGACGTCTTCGCCGCCGCGCCGGTCAAGGCCAAACCGCTCGATCGGGAAGCTTTGGTGAAGCTCGTGCAACGTCGCGCGCCGCTCTACGACAAATCGCGCGAAGGCCATTACAATCTGATCTCTGCACTGCATAAAGCCGTCCGCGGCTCCGATCCCGACGCGGCGCTCTATTATTTCTGCCGCATGCTCGATGGCGGCGAGGATCGCCTCTTTCTGGCGCGGCGATTGGTGCGCATGGCGGTCGAAGACATCGGCCTTGCCGATCCGCAAGCGCTCGTCGTCTGCAATGCGGCGAAGGACGCTTTTGATTTCCTCGGCAGCCCCGAGGGCGAGCTGGCCCTGGCGGAAGCCGTCATCTATGTAGCGACGGCGCCGAAATCGAATGCCAACTACGTCGCTTTCAAAGCCGCGATGCGGGCGGCCAAGGAGCACGGATCGCTGTCGCCGCCAAAGACGATCCTCAACGCACCGACCAAGCTGATGGAGGAGGAGGGCTACGGCTCCGACTACCTCTACGATCACGATCAGCCGGACGCATTCTCGGGCCAGAACTATTTTCCGGACGAGTTCCGAAAGCGCCCGCGATACTACGATCCGCCCGAGCGCGGCTTCGAGCGCGAGATCAGGAAGCGTCTGGATTACTGGGCAAAGCTCCGCGCCGAACGGAATAAATAATCGCAAAGTCCGATCAAGCGTCCCACCGGACCGGCGATTTTTAAGTTTTAGTAAGTCCGTTAGCGGTCGAATTCGACTACAACCAAACGGTTGGCAAAATACGCCTGTAAATTTCCTATACTATGCCTTCTGTGTTCCCTTTGCGTCTTCGCGTTTTTCTGGATGGTCAAGATGGCTCAAGCAGATTCAACGGCTGCGTCGCAATCGCCGACGCCGACGCTGCACCCGGTTACGATTTCCGATCTCCGGCCAACTCAGATGACGGTCGGCATGCGGGAGGTCGAGCAAAAGCGCCAGGACTGGCGCGGCTTGGCGCCCACCAAGTCGGGCCAATTTCTCGGCCATCATATGATCCCCGTCGTTCGCGGTCCAAAAGGCCGGTACTACGTGATCGATCATCACCATCTTGCGCGCGCGCTGTACGAAGAAGGCGTCGAGCAAATTCTCGTCTCGCCTGTCGCCGATCTCCGCGCCCTCGAGAAGGATGAGTTCTGGACGTTCATGGACAATCGCAATTGGATGCATCCCTTCGATGCCGACGGCCAGCGCCAGCCGCGCACGTCTCTGCCCAAAAGCGTTGCCGATCTCGTAGACGATCCCTATCGCAGCTTGGCGGGAGAGCTGCGGTTCGCGGGCGGATACGCGAAGGACACGACGCCGTTCAGCGAATTTCTCTGGGCCGACGCGTTGCGCCGCCGGATCGACGCCAAGACGGCCAAAAACGATTTCGAAACGGCACTGCAGAAAGCAATCGAATTCGCCAAGAGTGCCGACGCGGGCTATCTGCCGGGCTGGTGCGGGCCGCACGCACGCACGTAATCCAAAGCCATGGACTTGGAAATGGAAGCGAAGCAAGCCGCCGTCACAGCCGAACAGCACGTCGTAGAACGATTGAACTGGCTCCGCGCCGCGGTGCTCGGCGCAAACGACGGCATCCTCTCCACCGCGAGCTTGATAGCTGGTGTCGCCGCTGCCGATTCCTCACCCAAATCGGTTATAATTGCGGGCATCGCCGGGCTTGTCGCTGGCGCGCTCTCGATGGCGGCCGGCGAATACGTATCCGTCAGCTCGCAGGCCGATGCCGAAGGAGCGGACCTCGCGCGCGAACGCAAGGAGCTTGTCGAACAGCCGGAATTTGAATTGCAGGAGCTCGCGGATATCTACACCAAGCGCGGTGTCGAGCCTGCGCTGGCCCGTCAGGTTGCCAAGCAGCTCATGGCGAACGATGCCCTCGCCACCCATGCG
>JAEWCT010000095.1 GCA_023390485.1 Pseudomonadota bacterium | reverse complement strand
AGGTTGCCTTCCGCCTGCGACACAACGTGGACGTTGACCTGACGTCTTACCGGCGTACGCTCCGGCTCGACCCGTCGAGAGGGACATGAAGGATAGCGTAAGCCGGACCAACACTGATCTTAAAGCTGCAGCGTACCGAAGGAGTATCGCATGAGCACGCAGATCACCCGCCGCGACACCATCTTTGGCGCATCCACGCTCGCCGCCACTTCGCTTCTAGCCAATGAGGCGTCTCCTCCGGCCCAAGCGGCCGAATTGAACCCGCAGCCCTTGCCGCCATCTCCGGGATGGGCGCGGGCTTTGCCGCCCGGCCCGGACACGCGCGTCAAAATGACCGAGGCTTACGCCAAGCTCGTTGCGCGGGATTCTTATTTCTGGGCGTGGCCGCTGGTGAACATCTTCAACCGCCGGCAGGCGTTCAAGGACGTCTCGGAGATTGTCATGTCGGGCCCGGTCCCGACCGCGCCGCTCAACCGTTTCGCTATGCTCACGGACTACATTACGCCGGATCAGCGGATCGTGGCGTGTCCCAATCAGGACGTGGTTTATGGCGCCGGCTCGCTGGCTCTGGATATCACGCCGGTCGTGATCCAGGTGCCGGATTTCGGCGAGCGGTTCTGGGTCTATCAGGTGGTCGACCTGCGCACCGACGGCGTCGTGCAGCTCGGCAAGATGTACGGAACGACGCCCGGATTTTACATGGTTGTCGGACCGGACTGGCACGGCGAGGTGCCGAGCGGCATCACCAAGGTGTTCCGCTCTCCGACAAGCACCGGCTTCATCGCGCCGCGCATTTTTCAGGATGACACCCCGGAGGACAAACGCGCCATTCAGGCCGTGCTGCAACAGGTCGTGATGTATCCGCTGGCCGAGTACGACGGCGCCATGAAAATCAAGGACTGGAGCCACATCAAGAAGCTGCCTCCCAAAGAGACGAGCGGCGAGGCTGAAACGCAATGGGTGTTTCCGGAGAGATTCTTCGATGAGCTTCCCGCCGTCTTGGCCGATGCGCCGCCGCTGCCGGGCGAAGAAGCGCGCTACGCGCAGATGCGGGCTCTTCTCGAAGCCATCAAGAACAATCCCTCGCTCAAGCCAGCTCTGGTCAAGACTGTCGCGGAGGCGGACGATGAACTGGTCAAGCCGCTGTTCCAGTTCCGCAACTATGGACAGCAGCTTCCACACTATTGGAGCACGATCAGCAACGAAGCCGCCTTCGGCACCGACTATTACACGCGCACGGCGGCTGCAAAGTCCAACATCCTGGTCAACTCGCCGAACGAAACGAAATATTTCTACCAGGATCTCGATGCGTCGGGTGCGCGGCTCAACGGCACCAACCGCTACACGGTGACCTTTCCCAAGGACCAGACGCCGCCGGTCAACGGCTTCTGGTCGTTGACGCTTTACAACGAGCATCATTTCTTCGTGCCCAACGACCTCAAGCGCTATTCGCTCGGCACAAAGAACAAGACGCTGAAAGCCGACCCGGACGGATCGCTCACGATCTATGTGCAGAGCGAAGCGCCTTCCGAGCGGCAGCAGGCGAACTGGCTGCCGGCGCCGAAGGGGGCCGACTTCTCGCTCTATGTCCGTGCGTACTGGCCGAAGACGCCAGTGATCGACGGCTCCTGGACGCCGCCCGCTGTGCTCAAGCCAAGCTGACATTCAGGATGTCAGGAGGAAAGCCATGAAAAGGACAGTTCTGGCAATAGTCGGCATGATCGCCATCATGGCATCGGCGGGGGCGCAGACGCTTCAGAAGCCGGACGAAAAGACCCTCTCCGATGCCTATGTCTATCTGCTGGGGCGCGCGCTCGTGATCCGACAGGAGCATATGGACCGACATGGCGACAGCTTCGCCTACAACACGATCAGGTACAATCCGCTGGGGTCCGCCGATTTCGTCAACCCGAACTTCGACGTCGCCTATTTCGAAGCATGGTTTGCGGTGGATGATCGGACGCCCGTTCTTCTTGAAATTCCGGAGATCAGGGGCCGATACTACACGGCGCAGCTCCTCGATGAATGGGGCGAGGTGATCGTCAACATCAACGAGCGGACGTTTCCGTCGAAGCCGTACGGCAAGTTCGCGCTGGTCAAGCCTGGTTTTGCGGGCACGATTCCGGTCGATGCCGCCCGCGTTGAATTGCATGCCGGCAAGGCCAAGATGCTCGGCCGCGTGGAGATCAAGGGTGACCCCGAGGGTGCCGTTCGGCTTCAGCAGCAGTTCAAGGCCACAGCGTTGGGCACGCCGCTGATCGCGCCGCCTCCCGCGATCACGATGTTCGACAATGCGGACCTGATCGGCGCGGAAATCTTCGATGACGTCGATATCCGGCTATCGAGCGCGCTTGACGTTGCGCCGAACGCCGCCGAGATGCAGCAAAAGGTTCGCGCCGTCGCGGCCTACGTGGCGTCTGGCAAGGACGCCCGCGCCGCGATCGATGCGCAACTGCGAGGGATCATCTCACAGTTCAAGGAAGACGCGCTGACCAAGAGCGCGCCATACCGGAACCATTGGCTTTGCGCGAACATCGGTGGCAACTATGGAGCCAACTACCGGCAACGAACGACCGCGAACTATGCAGGCATCTGGGCCAATAGTCCGAGCGAAGCGGTCTATTTTCCGGCGACTCGCGATGCCAACGAACAGCCGCTCAACGGCAGCAATAGTTATGTCATGCACTTCCCGGCCGGCAAGCTGCCCGAGTCGGTCGTGAACGCCTACTGGTCGGTGATCCTGGTCGGCGGGCCCGATTTTCGCGTCGTGCCCAACGCCCTGAAACGCTACAATTTCAACAATCATTCGGGACTTCAGAAGGAAACGGATGGATCGTTGAAGATCGCGATCGGTCCGAAGCCTGTTGCAGGAGTGCCCGAATCGAACTGGCTGCCATCGGCGGAGGGTAAGCCGTTCTCGCTCACGTTCCGCACCTATGTGCCGAAAGAGGCTGCACAGAGGTGCGACTGGACGCCGCCGCCGCTGATGAAGAGCAACTAGAGCTTCGGTTCGCTCGAAAACGCTCCCTAGGTGGCCCCGAACGCCTTGAAGGTGATGATGGTGTGGGTGTCCT
>JAEWCT010000021.1 GCA_023390485.1 Pseudomonadota bacterium | reverse complement strand
GCTGGCGGCGGCGGCCGCGGCATGAAGGTCGCGACGTCCGCCGCGGATCTCGGCGTTGCGTTATCGACGGCGCGCTCGGAAGCGAAGGCCGCCTTCAACGACGATGCGGTTTACATCGAGAAATATCTGCAGAAGCCCCGGCATATCGAGATCCAGGTTTTCGGCGACGGCAAAGGCAACGCCGTCCACCTCGGAGAGCGCGACTGCTCGCTGCAACGCCGGCATCAGAAGGTTCTCGAGGAAAGCCCCTCGCCCGCTCTCAACGCCGCCCAGCGCCAGAAGATCGGCACGACGGTGGCCGAGGCGATGAAGAAGATCAAGTACCGCGGCGCCGGTACGGTCGAGTTCCTGTTCGAGGACGGCGAATTCTACTTCATCGAAATGAATACGCGCCTGCAGGTCGAGCATCCGGTTACCGAGATGGTCACGGGAACCGATCTCGTGCTCGAGCAAATCCGCGTGGCGGCGGGGTTGCCGTTAAGCTTCACGCAGGAGGATATCGACCTCAGAGGTCACGCGATCGAGTGCCGTATCTGCGCCGAGAATCCGAAGGATTTCCGGCCGTCACCCGGCCAGATCACGTATTGGCACCCGCCGGGCGGTCTCGGTGTGCGGGTCGACAGCGGCGTTTACCAGGGCTACAAAATTCCGCCCTTCTACGACAGTCTCATCGGCAAGCTCATTGTGACGGGCAAGACCCGCAATGACGCTCTGATGCGTTTGCGCCGCGCCCTTGCCGAGTTCGTCATCGACGGCATTGAAACGACGATCCCGTTGTTCCAGGATCTCGTTAAAGATCCCGACATTGTAAACGGCGTCTACGATATTCATTGGCTCGAAAAACATTTAGGGATGAAGTAGACTTTGCCTCTGCGCGATATGTTCCGCGCGCGTCCGAGAGTTCGCTTGGCAATTGGCAGCATGGCGTCGCGCGACGACCCGATGTTCGAAATTACTCCTCAGGTTCTCCTGAAGGCCTATAGCTGCGGCATTTTTCCGATGGCGGAAAGTGCCGATGACCCTGCCCTTTACTGGATCGAGCCGCAGCAGCGCGGTGTGCTGCCCCTCGACGCACTGCATGTCCCGCGCCGCTTGCTCAAAACCATCAGGACGACGCCGCTCAGGGTCGCGATCGACAGTGACTACGACCGGGTCATCGATGGATGCGCGGCGCCGAGGGCCGGGCGGATGTCGACCTGGATCAACACCCGTATCCGCACGCTCTACCGCGAACTTTTCGAGATCGGCGCCTGCCATACCGTCGAGGTTTGGAATGGCGCCGAAATGGTCGGCGGCCTCTACGGCGTGGCGCTGAAGAGCGCGTTCTTCGGCGAGAGCATGTTTTCGACGCAACGCGACGCTTCGAAGATCGCTCTCGTGCATCTTGCCGCGCGGCTGATGAAGGGCGGCTTTACGCTGCTCGACACGCAGTTCGTCACTGAGCATTTACGCCAATTCGGAACGATCGAGCTCGACCGGTCGGCGTTCCAGAGGCAGCTCGAATTGGCGCTCGAGAAGAACGCCGATTTCTACGCCTTGCGCCGTGATGCTTCAGGAGCCGAGGTCGCCGCGATTTTCTCATCCGAGCACTCGCGCCAGGCGTAGCTGCCCGCGGTCCAGCCTTGCGCCAACCGCATGTTCCAGACGTGCGATCAGCGCGATGTCTCAATATCGACGGCGATGGTCACGGGAGGTCGAGCGATTGCCCCGAAATCTGGCCAACATGCGCATGACCACCCGCTGCTCGCACGCGCGGATCTACCGAGCGATACGGCCTCTCTCGCCCGCTATCTCATCGGCAAGATCGTTGTGCGCGAGCTACCCGATGGCGTCGTCAGCGGTCGGATTGTCGAGACCGAGGCGTATGTTATCGGCGACGCCGCGGGGCATGCCTACCGGGGAATGACCCCGCGTAATGGTTCGCTCTTTCTCGAGCGTGGGCATGCCTATATTTATTTCGCGTACGGCAGCTCATACATGCTGAATGTCTCGAGCGAGGCGCGCGGGATCGGAGCCGGCGTCCTGATCAGGGCTCTCGAACCGCTCGAAGGCATCCCCATCATGCAGGCCAATCGCGGCATCGAGCGCCTGCGCGACTTGGCGCGCGGACCCGGAAGGCTGGCTGCAGCTCTGCGGATTGATCGTAAGCTCGACGGACTCGATCTTTGTAAAAAGGGGCCTTTATGGCTCGGACGTGGTGACCATGAACCCGGCGAAATCGGGCAGAGCATTCGGATCGGCATTTCGCGGGATGCGGACCGCCCTCTGCGATTTTATCTTCGAGACAGCCCGTTCGTCAGCGGCTCAAGATCGCTGAATGGGTAAGAGGCAACGCCTAACCAGTCTTGAGTCTGACGAGGTCGATAGTACCGCGGTGACCGTCCTGCAACGGCCGGATGTTAGCTAGAAATTCAATCTTGCCTGAATTGACGGCGACCTGGTCGCGGCCGTTCCGCTTGGCAGCATAGAGTGCATTGTCGGCGTCGCGTAGCAGCGTTTCGAAATCGGAGGCGGCATCCTGGGAACAGGAAACGCCAGCGCTGACGGTACAGTTGAATGGGCCGCCCTTTCCGGTGAATCGGCGTTTGGCAAGGCGCATGCGCACGACGTGTGCGAGAAGCGACGCTGTAACGAGTGAGGCGCCAGGCACCACCAGCGCGAACTCCTCGCCACCGAGCCGCGCTGCGAGACCTTTCGACGGAGAGGCCAACCTGAGGATCTCCCCGAAGGTTCGCAGCACCTCGTCGCCGGCCAGATGTCCATGGACATCGTTGATAATCTTGAAATGATCGGCGTCGAAAATGACGAGCGCGGCGGGGCCTTCGATGTCGTCCGCGATATGGCTGAGCAGCGCGCGCCGATTGAGCAAGCCGGTGAGAGGATCGGTTTCGGCGTCGCGCTTGTGGCCGCGTGCCAACCGTGCCTGATTGAGCGCCAAGGAAAGGGCGCCTATGCCGGCGAGGGTGGTCAAGCATACGACGATGTTGAGGTCCTCTGCCCAGTTCGACGGGATCTGCGACAGGCGCCATTCGCCGGCATACAGCAGCACGATTGCACAAGGAACGAAGGAGAGCCCTGTCAGGATATAAAGGACTGTCAGCAGCGCTATGGCTAGTCGGGCTTCAGCGCGTCCGCGCCAGTAGTCCCAGGCGGTTACAAGCAGGATCACCGTCGCCGCAATGTTGAGCACGATGATGGAGGCACCGTTGTAGCCGGCCAGCATGGGGACAGCCATGGCGGTGGAAGAGGTGACTGCGATGATGCACATGCTGCGCCATGGGAGAACGCCCGTGCGAAACTCCCGGCCGGCACCGAAAACGAAGGCAAGGCCAGTCAGCAAGATCGTGTATCCGGCCGCGCCGATCGCCGGGGACATGGTCTGTGCGTACCAACTATAGAAGAGCACGCCGAGTGCCATGAAGGAAACGCCGAGCTTCCAGGCAATCAGGAAGCGTTCCGTCCTGGAGACAAGCCAGCTGACGAAAAAGGTGATCGCCAATCCGCAGCCGGAAAGAACAAAAGCCGTGAGGAGCGTATGGTAGTCCAACGGCACGGCAAGACTCTGAAACGGTTGGCGAAAGTGTGTCGAATTATCGATTGGTTGGCATTGCGAAAAGCTTAAGCTGGCAACGTGGATCCTGACCTATCACGCGACAGGATGCCGCTTGGCGGCGTTGCCCA
>JAEWCT010000001.1 GCA_023390485.1 Pseudomonadota bacterium | reverse complement strand
GGCGCGATGCACGATCAGATCGGCATAGCGGCGAATTGGCGACGTGAAGTGCGCGTAGCGCACCAGGTTCAATCCGAAATGTCCGATGTTCTTCGGATTATATTCGGCCTGCGACTGAGAACGCAGGATCACCTCGTTGATGAGGTCGGGAACCGGCAAGTCCTTCGCCTGTTCGAGCACACGATTGAACGCTTCAGGCTTCAGCGCGCCCGCGTGGGGGACCTTCATGTCGAGCGTTTCGAGAAAATCTCTCAGTCCCTTCAGCTTCTCCGGGCTCGGCGCATCGTGGATGCGATAGACGAGGGGAAGGCGCTTTTCCTCGAGTGTTTCGGCGGCAGCGACATTCGCCTGGATCATAAACTCTTCGATCAGGCGGTGTGCCTCGAGACGCTGAGGCGTGACCACACGATCGACCTTGCCTTCGGCATCGAGAAGGATTTTGCGCTCAGGCAGGTCGAGGTCGAGCGGGCCACGCTTATCGCGCGCTCTCGCAACGGCTCTGTAAGCGTCCCACAACGGTTTCAGCGCGCTTTCCATTAGCGGCTGGCATTTGTCCGAGACGTTGCCGTCGATGGCGGCCTGCGCTTCCTGATAGGAAAGCTTGGCGGCCGATTTCATCATCGCGCGGATGAATGTGTGGTTGCGTTTTTCGCCGTGCTTGTCGAACACCATGCGGACGGCAAGGCAGGGGCGCTCTTCCAGTTCGCGCAGCGAGCAGAGATCGTTCGATATTTTTTCCGGAAGCATCGGCACGACGCGATCTGGAAAATAGACGGAGTTGCCGCGGAGCTGCGCTTCGCGGTCCAGTTTCGAGCCGGGGCGGATGTAGTGTGCGACGTCAGCGATGGCGACCGTTACGATAAAGCCGCCCGAATTCTTTCCATCGGTGTCGGGAACCGCGTGCACGGCATCGTCATGGTCGCGGGCATCGATGGGATCGATCGTCAGAAGCGGGATGTCGCGAAGATCGGTCCGGCCTCTCATCGCTGGGGGCGGTAGCGTTTCACATTCCTGAATGACAGATTCCGGAAAGTCCTCGGGGATGCCGTGCGCATGGATGGCGATTAGCGAGATCTTGCGCTGGTCGTCGGGATTGCCGAGACTTTCGACGATCTCGGCGCGCGGCGTCGCGAAACGTCCGTGGCGGTTCAATTGAAAGCGGACAAGATCGCCGTCGCTCGCATCGCCGGTATCGTCGGGTAGGATTTGCCAGCTCTTCAATTCCTTGCGGTCGATCGGCTCGATGGTGCCACCGCCGCGTTTCGAGGCGCGATAGATGCCGAGGAGTCTGCGCTTTTCGCGCGGCAGTTTCTTTATCGGGGTTGCTTCGTACTGAGCGCTGCCGCTGCCACGCGGCAACTTTTCGAGGCGGGCGAGCACGTGATCGCCGATGCCGATCTCGACGTCGCGACCGCCTCCTGCGACAATGCGAACGAGCGGGCGCTTGCCGTCGTCCGCTTCCCAGTGAAGCGGCTTGGCGATGAGATCGCCGTCGTCGTCGCGGCCGGTGACTTCGAGCGTGGTGGTCGGCGGAAGTTTGCCCTTCTCGCGGAGGTGCTTTTTATCGCCCGCGAGCGTGCCTTCTTCCGACATTTCGGCGAGCAGGCGTTTCAATGCGATCCGCGCGCCGCCCGTTACGCCGAAGGCGCGCGCTATCTCGCGTTTTCCCGCCTTGCCTTGAGCAGAGTTCAGATATTCGAGGATCTGCTCTTTGCTCGGAAGTCCGCCGTTTGCAGGAGCGCGCGTCACGTTCGATTTGCGTGCCACCTGGCGCCTCGTTTTTGCCGTCAGGCCTTGGCCCGGGCGAGTTTCTTTGCGGGTGCCGCCGCCTTCGCCGGTTTTTTAGCAGCCGCAGGCTTCGACGCCTTGCGTTCGGCAGGCGCCGCGCTTGCGCTTTTAGCAGGTTTTTCTGCGGCAGCGGTCTTCGCGGCCTTCGCCGGTTTTGCGGCTTTCGGCTTCGCGGCGCGCGGTGCCTTCGACTTCTTGCCGCCACCATTGGCGATCCGCTCGGCGATGAGAGCCACGGCCTCATCAATCGTGAGGGAGGCCGGGTCCTTCGCACGCGGGACCGTAGCATTGACCTTGTTGTGGGTGACGTAGGGCCCGTAGCGGCCTTCCAGCACCTGCACAGCGCCGCCTTCGCTCGGATGCTCGCCGAGATCTTTCAGGACCTTCGGCGCGCTCCGCTGGAAGCGGCTCTTGCCGCCGCCGGCGCGCTTTTCGGCAATGAGTGTGACCGCGCGATTGAGGCCGATGGTCAGGACGTCCTCGACGCTCTCGACATTGACGTAGGTTTTGGTCTCGCCGTTCTCATGGACGATGAACGGTCCGAACCGGCCAAGACCGGCGGTGATTACGCCGCCTTCGGTCGGGTGCACGCCGACTTCGCGCGGGAGCGAGAGAAGCTGCATCGCCTTGTCAAAATCGAGCGTCGCGGCGTCAATGCCCTTCGGGATGCTCGACCGCTTCGGCTTTTCGTCGCCTTGGGCTTCGCCGAGCTGAATGTAGGGACCAAACCGGCCCGTGCGCAGCGTCACCGCAAGGCCATCGTCATTGTACCCAAGGATCTTGCCGTCGAGCGCGTTGGCGTCGCCGTCGGCGGATTGGGTCAGCTGCCGCGTATAATTGCACTCCGGATAGTTTCCGCAGCCGATGAAGGCGCCGTATTTTCCGGAGATCTTGAGGCTCAGGCGTCCCGATCCGCACTTGGGGCAAAGGCGGGGATCGCTGCCGTCTCCCTTATCGGGGAAGACGTGGGGTCCGAGCATCTCGTTCAGGGCTTCGAGCACGTCACCGACGCGTAAGTCCTTGATCTCGCCGACGGCCGCCATGAAGTCGCGCCAGAAGTCGCGCAGCACCTGTTTATATTCCAGGTCGTTGTTCGAGATCAGGTCGAGCTTTTCTTCCAGATCGGCGGTGAAATCGTATTCGACGTAACGTTTGAAGAAGCTTTCGAGGAACGCGATGACAAGGCGTCCCTTGTCCTCAGGGACGAGACGTTTCTTTTCAATCCGCACGTAATCGCGG
>JAEWCT010000379.1 GCA_023390485.1 Pseudomonadota bacterium | reverse complement strand
TATTTTCCGAAATCGAAAGCCTTCTACGGCGGTCTTTTCGATTTTCTGGGTTTCGAGGGGTTGGACGAGTACGAGGACTCGATCGGTTGGACCAACGGTAAGACCCGGTATTGGATTAGTCAGGCAGATGCGGACGGGAGGCAGCATAAGCACCGAACCGGCGATGTTGGGCTCCACCATTATGCACTTCAGCTGCGCAACCGAAAGGACGTCGATGATCTGCAAGACTACTTGAAAAAGCACAGCATAGAGATCGTGGATCCAGCCGGCGAATATTATGACGATTACTATGCAGTTTTCTTTCTGGATCCTGACGGCATCAAGCTCGAGGGCATGAAATACGGCGAAAAGCACGAAAAAGCCGAAGCCAAACATCAGAGTAAGGGCCACGCAAAGGCCTGATGCCAATTGCGTTCGCTATGACAGCTGGCCAGGGAACCATACCGGATGGTATGGTGTTTGATGGTTTGGTTCCGGTGATCTGCGCGGCTGCGCGGGCGAAAAATCCAGAGAGTGCGTTTGGAACATCCTGCGGCCGACACGGCGCCCCCAACCGAAAACATCGCCTCTCCCCCGCAGTCTGGAGAAGAGGCGCTTTCAAACGGCCGTGACGCGCTTGCTGCCCGCCTGTTCGAGACGCGGCGGCATTCTCTCGTTTTGGCAGAGCCGCTCTCCGCCGAAGACATGGTCGTGCAAGCCTCCGATGATGCCAGCCCTACCAAGTGGCACCTCGCGCACGTAACCTGGTTCTTCGAAAACTTCGTTCTAAGGCCGCATCTTGCTGGCTATCGGGTTTTCGACGAGGCTTTCAATTATTGCTTCAACTCCTATTACGAAAGCCTGGGGCCGCGGCATCCGCGCCCGAAGCGAGGCCTGTTGACGCGGCCGGGGTCGGAGCGCGTTTTCGCCTACCGTAGCTACGTCGATGAAGCCCTTCAGCGGCTCCTCTCGAGCGACGAGAGTAATGGCGAAATTGAACAGCTGATTGAAATCGGAATCAATCACGAGCAGCAGCATCAAGAGCTGTTGTTGACGGATATCCTCGCGCTCTTTGCGGCAAATCCATTGCGCCCCGCCTATCATGCAAAGCCGTTCGCCATCGATCTCGCCGAACCTGAGCCGCTGACATGGACGGAATATCCGGGCGGCATTGTTGGAATAGGCCATACGGCCGAAGGCTATTGCTGGGACAACGAGCGGCCGGCGCATGATGTCCTCGTCCACCCGTTCAAGCTCGCGAACAGGCTCGTAACGAACTCCGAATGGCTCGCCTTCATGGAGGATGGTGGTTACAGCACGCCGGCGCTTTGGCTTGCGGACGGCTGGTCGACCGTCAATCGCGAGGGCTGGGAATCTCCGCTGTATTGGGAGAGGTCGGACGGCGGCTGGTCGCAGATGTCACTTCAAGGCCTGTTGCCTGTCGCCCCAGCCGAACCGGTGACGCATATCTCCTATTATGAAGCCGATGCATTCGCGCGATGGGCCGGCAAGCGTTTGCCGACCGAATTCGAATGGGAAGCATCAGCGCGCTCTCATAGCGCCGAAGCGGAGAAATTGTCCGGCGTACTGCGGCCGCAACGAAGCGAAACGTCGACACTCAAAGGCCCGAAACAGCATTTCGGACAGGTCTGGCAGTGGACTGCGAGCGCATATCTTCCCTATCCGGGCTATCGGCCGCCCGCTGGCGCGATCGGCGAATACAACGGGAAATTCATGGTCGGGCAACACGTGCTGCGCGGCTCCTCGTGCGTCACGCCCCCCGGACATTCCCGCGCGACTTACCGGAATTTCTTTTATCCCCACCAGCGCTGGCAGTTCTTCGGCTTGCGCCTCGCGGCGGAGGCCGAGTGATGCGTCACGTTCCAACGCTCGAAAGATTACCGGCAAGCGTAACGGCAGTGGCCGGCGATTTTTCGCTGAGTGTCATTGAAGGATTGTCGCGCGCACAGAAAGCACTGCCGTGCCGCTTTTTCTACGACGCGCGCGGCAGCTGCTTGTTTGAGGAAATCACGCAGCTCCCGGAGTATTATCCGACGCGGACCGAGATCGAGATCCTCAATGCACGTGCTGCGGAGATCGTGAAGGGCTTTTCGAGCGGCGATGTTCTCGTGGAATTCGGATCCGGCTCGAGCCGGAAGACCGAGATCCTGCTCGACCGTATCGCCAATCGCGTTATGTACGTTCCCATAGATGTTTCTGAGGCGGCGTTGGCTGAAGCAGTTTCGCGCCTGGAAGAGAGATACCCCGAGCTCGAGATCAGGCCGCTCGTCGCAGACTTTTCAAATCTGACAAGGCTTCCGCATGAATTTTCAGGCTCTCGCCGAACGGGCTTTTTTCCGGGCTCGACAATCGGCAACCTTGCGCCGAACGACGCCGCTGCTTTGCTTTCGAAGTTTAGAAAGGTCCTGGGAGAGCGCGGCCGGTTGATCATCGGCGTCGATCTGAAAAAGGACGCGCGCGTTCTCGTTCGAGCTTATAATGATGCGGCGGGCATCACGGCCGCCTTCAATTTGAATCTTCTGGTTCGCATCAATCGGGAACTCGCCGGCACGTTTGACCTGACGGCCTTTCATCATAAGGCGATCTACGATCCGCGCTCCGGACGCATCGAAATGCACCTCGTCAGCGATCGCGCGCAGGATGTCATGGTGTGCGGCCGGCGCTTTCATTTCGCCAATGGCGAAAGCATCCACACCGAAAACTCCTATAAGTACACAGTATCGGAGTTTCGCGCGCTTGCCGAAAGGGCCGGCTGGAAATCCAGTCGTGTGCTGACCGATTCTAACGAGCAATTCAGCGTTCACGAGCTGATCTGAAGTCGATACAAGGCGTGCGAGGAAAATCGTCTTTACACGCCTTTTCTATCGCAGCGGCCGGTTGAATGGTGCTGCAAACGCTTATCCACAACAGCCTTTGTCCAAGGCCGGAACCGGCGCGAGCGCGACGCCGTTTTTCTCACGAATGGGAGAGGACAGACGAAATGTACGCAACCCTTTTGCCGCTTGAAATCATCCTCACACTACAGGGGATTACCGCTGCCATTATTTGCTGGATTTTGGTCTTTGGACCGAACGACGAATGACGTCCGGATTTTCCGCATCGGTGCCTCGCGCCCGTTCGATGTCGTGCAGCCGGTTAAGACGCTCGAGGATCGGCCGCGAGGTTATCCAATCCATGTCTTCTTGCAGGATTTCCTTCAGGCGGTCCGTTATCCGATCGGTGAAGATCTCGACCCAGTGCCGCTGCGGCTCGCTCGGCGCGACTGGTCCCGATGGATCGCCTTCAATGCTCCGGTTACTTGACTTACTCAAACTCACTGCGATGTTCCAAATGGCTGCATGTTCTCGACCGGCCAGACAAAATAGCCGTTTGCGGCCATGCCGCGGAGAATGGGTTCAGGGTCTATTCCGAACGGCGTGACTTCCTGCACGCCGAGCTGGAATTCCCGAGCGAAGTTCCATTGGCAAACTCGAGGGTGCGGCAGGTTTCTGCCGTCGCGGTCAAACGTAACGGCGCTCAGCGTGTGGGCGGAATTAACGAACAAAAACGCCTTTCGGGCGTCATCCAGGACAGTGTCGTTCATGACTATGTAATCGCCTTCCAACGCGCCGGTTCCCGCGGCCGGATCGGCGAGAAATGGACGCGCGTTAAGCCTCGACGGCGAGCCGAAATTCGCGGGATTTCTGCAAGCGATCGGGGCATCTGCGGGGCTTGCGCAGGCAGTAGACCATACCATAGTCTCGCTTGAGCCGGGATGCAGCCTATACCATGCCGCGACCGTCGATTTCCGGACCGCTATCTCGTCCCATGAGGCACCCGCACGCGGGAACTGAAACAGTTGGCGCCACTTGCGTGCCAGCAGGCAACAAAGGAGACATCCAATAGAACCGGCGCCTGCAGGAAAGGGCGAAGTCCTGGCGCCACTCTCCATACTCGTTGTGGAGGATGAGGTTCTCATTCGGCTGCACCTCGCCGAAGAGCTGCGCGACGCTGGATATACAGTGATCGAGGCGGCGGATGGCCACGAAGCTATGACGTTGCTGACGAGTGTCGATGGCATCGGCCTCGTATTAACGGACATTCGAATGCCCGGCGGTTTCGATGGCATCGATCTCGCGCGTTGGGTGCGCGGAAAGTTTCCCGAAATCAAAATCGCTCTTGTCTCTGCCGAATATTATTCGGAGACATTCGCCGAATTCGATGGTGGCTTCACAAAGCCCATCCGCATTGCCGACCTTTTGCGTCGCGTGCGCCAGTTGCTGCCTCAGGCGGAACAGGGGAGCTCGTCAAGTCATTAAGGCTTGGTGACTGGGTGCCGATGATGGCAAATGTACTGGCCAAACGCGGAATTCATTAAGCCAGACCATCTTTAGATATCGCTACGCGGGCACTGCGCGGATATCGATGTGGTCATCATCCACTGGCATCCCACCGCCGACGAATGGCAGTATTATCTCGAGGGATCGGCAGAGATGGCAGTTTTCCTTGCCGAAGGCGACGTCGTCATGAACGAATATCAAAAAGGCGATGTGGGGTACGTCCCGATGGGGACGGGCCATTACATCAAGAATACCGGACGTGATTTGCTGAAAGTGCTCGTCGGATTCAACAACGGTCACTACCAGGCCAATGATCTCTCCGCATGGATCAGCACAAATCCGGTTGATGTCCTTGCGACAAACCTCAACATACCTTTTTCGAATGCGGAGCGGCTGCCTAAGCAGGAGAACTTTTTCATTCGAGGACGATAGCAGCAATCAATTCCCTCATCGCTACTTGAGCGCCGTGATGCCGAGTAAGTTGAACTTCAGATCCAACATGCGTCAGAAACCCAAATGAACTTCCTTATGGACTACGTAAAGGCGATCGATGTCATAGCGGTCATCGCCTGCGTCGCGCTTGCTATCGCTGCATTTGTGCGCCGGGAGAACATCTGGCTCGGCATCCTTGCAGTCGTCGTCATAATTTGGGCGGCGACGAGACTGCCTGGCCTGGTTTGAGCACTAATTCGCCAGAAATTATCGTCGGCGCGCCGGTAGAATTGGATGCTCGACGCAGCTTGAAGCGCCATTTTCCTCCGGTCCTTGCTGAAGCGCCGAGCGCGCTTCTTGCGACCGCACGGCCGACTTGACCATAAGCAAAAAAATCCGTCAGGGTTGATTTGAAATGAGGCGAACGGAACGGCCTCTCAGAGGATAGCATTTGGACTCGATCAACACCCGCATTGCCAAGGAACTTAGCGTTCAGCCCGCTCAAGTCACCGCGGCCGTAGACCTGCTCAAAGAAGGCGCAACTGTCCCCTTCATCGCGCGCTACCGCAAAGAGAAGACCGGCGGACTCGATGATACTCAGCTCCGCAAGCTCGAAGAGCGTCTGGGCTACTTGACCGAACTCGAAGACCGGCGCGCAGCGGTGCTGAAGAGCATCAACGAGCAAGGCAAGCTGACGCCGGAATTGCAACGCGCGATTTCCGCCGCGGACACCAAGGTCGAACTCGAGGATCTCTACGCACCCTTCAAGCCGAAGCGGCGAACGAAAGCCCAGATCGCGCGCGAGGCCGGCCTCGAGCCGCTGGCCGATGCGCTCATCGGAAATCCATCGCTTGATCCGCCGAAAGAGGCGGAAAAATATGTCTCTACCGAAAAGGGCGTGAGCGATGCCAAGGCGGCGCTCGAAGGCGCGCGTTCCATCCTGATCGAGCGGATAGGCGAAGATGCGAAGCTCGTCGGCGATTTGCGCCAGTGGCTGTGGGCGACAGGCCTCCTCATTTCGAATGTGCTGAAGGGCAAAGATGCCGAAGGCGCAAAGTTTTCCGACTATTTCGATTTTCGCCAGGCAATCCGCCAAATACCGTCGCATCGTGCGTTGGCGCTCTTGCGTGGGCGGAACGAGGGCTTTCTCGACCTTGATCTCGATGTCGAATTGGAGCCGAACCGGCCGCATCCGGCCGAGGCAAAGATCATGGCAGCTTTCAACATCGCCGAGCGCGGCCGCGCCGCGGACAAGTGGCTGATCGATACCGTCAAGCTTGCCTGGAAGACGAAGCTCCACACATCCCTTGCCGCCGATCTGCTGACGCGGGTGAAGGAGGAGTCTGACACCGCAGCCATCGGCGTCTTCAAGTCCAACCTCAAGGATCTGCTTCTCGCGGCGCCTGCGGGTTCACGCGTAACGATGGGCCTCGATCCCGGCATACGTACCGGCGTGAAGGTCGCCGTTGTCGATCAGACCGGCAAGGTTCTCGATACGGCCACCGTCTATCCTCACGAACCGCGTAACGATTGGAATGGTGCACTCGCTGCATTGGCAGCACTGTGCATGAAGCATAAGGTCGACATCATCGCCATCGGCAACGGAACAGCCAGTCGTGAAACCGATAAGCTCGCCGCCGATCTGATGAAGAAAATGCCAGATCTGAAACTGACGAAGGTGATCGTCTCCGAGGCGGGCGCATCGGTCTATTCCGCATCCGAGATCGGCGCGCGGGAGTTTCCGAATCTGGATGTGTCCTTGCGTGGCGCGGTGTCGATCGCGCGTCGTCTCCAGGACCCCCTCGCAGAGCTCGTGAAGATTGAACCAAAAGCCATCGGCGTTGGCCAATACCAGCACGACGTCAACCAAGCAGAGCTCGCGCGCTCGCTCGATGCCGTCGTCGAAGACTGCGTCAACTCCGTCGGCGTCGATGTGAATATGGCCTCGGCGCCGCTCCTCGCCCGCGTTGCCGGACTGAATGCCACGATAGCGGCCAATATCGTTCTGCACCGAAATGAGAACGGCGCCTTCAAGAAGCGCACGGAAATTAAAAAGGTCGCTCGCCTGGGTCCGAAGGCCTACGAGCAGGCGGCAGGCTTCCTGCGGATCGCGAATGGCCCAAACCCGCTCGACGCATCGGCTGTACATCCCGAAGCCTACGATGTCGTCGAACGCATCGCGAAGGAGATGAAGCGGCCCGTCAAGGCGATGATTGGCGACAGCGCATTTCTGAAATCCCTCAACCCGAAGCAATTCGCTGACGAACGCTTCGGTACGCCAACCGTGATTGACATTCTGGCCGAGCTTGAAAAGCCCGGTCGCGATCCGCGTCCCGAGTTCAAGACGGCCGAATTCAAGGAGGGCGTCGAGAAAATCGCGGATTTGCGCCCCGGCATGATGCTCGAAGGTGTCGTGACGAACGTGACGGCATTCGGCGCCTTCGTCGATGTTGGTGTGCATCAAGATGGATTGGTGCATGTATCCGAGCTTGCAGATAAATTTGTGAAGGATCCGCGCGAGATCGTAAAGGCGGGAGACGTGGTGAAGGTCCGCGTGAAGGACGTCGACGTCGATCGCAAGCGCATCGCGCTCACAATGAAATCCGGAGCGGTCGAAAGCCATTCACCTGCGCGCGAAAGGGGCGCCGATATGCGGCGATCAAATGTTCAGGCGTCGAGTCCTAAGAACCACGAAGGGGAGTCGGCTCTTGCAGCCGCGCTCCGCCGCGCACGAGAAGCCGGGAAAAATTAAAGGCAGCAGAGTTATCGCTCTGCTCAGGCCAAATCAAAAAATGCCTTCGCTGTGCTCTGCGACGTAAGCTGCAAGGCCCAGCGTGTGGTCGCGCGCCAATTTTTCGGCGAGTTCCGTCTCACGTCTTTCCAAAGCTTCGATGATTCCGAGGTGATCTTCGATCGACCGCGCGGCGCGATGGTCCCGGCCAATCGTAATCTGCCTAATGCCGCGCACGTGCAGCACCAGGTTCTCCGTCATCTCGGCGAGGAGGGGAGAGCCCGTCAGTTCAATCATCGTTTGGTGAAAGCGGATGTTCGCTGTCGAATATTCATACAGAAAATCCTCGGGCTTGTGGCTTGCGTCGAATTCTTTGAAAAGCAGGCGCAGCCTTCCGATTTCCTGGTCGCTTGCGCGTTGCGTAATAAGTCGCGCGGCCATGCCCTCGAGTGCGGCCCAGACTTGAATCATTTCGACGACTTCATGCTTGGTCTTTTTGACGACCATAATCCCACGACGCGGTACCGATTTAACGAAGCCTTGCTGCTCGAGCATGAGTATGGCTTCGCGCACTGGCGTTCGGCTCACGCCGAGTTTTTCGGACAAGTGGCGCTCGTCGATCCAGGCTTGCTCTGGCGAGCTGTAAATATCCATCTCTAGGATTGCGCTCTTGAGAGCCTTGTAGGCTTTCGCCTTGAAGGTTTCTTCTTGCGCGAAAGGCTTGAGGACAAGATCTGGCGTTGAGGTTTGAGATATAGGCCGGCCTGTGCGAGCCTGGGCTTTCTCAGCCACGACTGTAGTCTCCCGAACGGACGCGAACTTTCTTATGGCATATTGTAGGACAATATCGTGCCGTTCCCCAATTACTTCGATGTGATGTTGAGCGGCTGAGTACCGCAGACGCATAATGGCGTTCCAGAGGCTGCTGGCCGGGATCTAGTGCGCCGGCCACATCGATAGAGCGGATGTGATCGCTCTCTGCCGTCGACTGGGTCGAGTCGACGCGTCTTGAATTTTGGTGCCGAAGTCTCGTCCAATGTTCAATTCGATACAGAATATTGGACGTTAATCGACCCGGCGCGCTTGGGTTGGCAGTGGCTGTCAATCGCCAGTTTTTAACTGCTTACCCCTTGGAGCGTCGGGCCTCCATCTCCTGCTTACCCTGAAAAGCAAAGGACGCCGTTGCAAGTTGCGGCCCACTGCGTCCCGATTGAAAGCGCTCAGGCGACTTTGCACGCGCAAGCCGCTTCTTGAACCAGATCACGATGCCGGTGAGCGATAACGCCGCCACGACGATGCCCATGATGGACAGCGCGATACGCCCGGGGACACCCACTATGCGCCCCGAGTGCAACGGAAACTGAAGCTGCATGAAGATATCGGCTGCAGTCCCAGACCAGGGCACTGTCTCACCCAACCCGGCTCCCGTGTTTCCATCGAAGTAGAGCGTTTTGGTTCCCATGCCGCCCTCGCCGTGCTCGGCACCAAGCTCAAAGAAGGAAACGCTGTAAACCCCGAATTGCTGGCTATAGAAGACACTTCCTACGGGTTCTTGCCACGACCGCTTGTTCGCCTCCTTGCTTGCGAGCTCTAGGACGGCATCGAACGGCACCGTAGCGGCTATCGGCTTATCGAGCGGTGCGGGAGTGCGTGCGTCCCAGATCGCGGGAGTAAGAGATGAAATCTTGCTCAACATCGGGCGGACAACTTCCGTGCCGAGATTCATCGAAATTGACGTGAACGCGAGTATGAGAAGAAGCAGCCACGTCCAAAGACCGAAGGCGCGATGGATGTCGAAATTCAAGCGATAGAGGCTGGCGTTGGATTTGATACGCCAGGCCGGCGCCCACCGCTGCATCCACGATTTGTTGCCCGCCTGCACGCGCACGGCCGCGGGGAAAGTCAGCCACAATCCGACGAAGCAATCGAAGGTCCAGACGAGACCGACAATTCCCATAAGCCAGATGCCCCAGCGATCACTGTTGAAGAAATCCGGAACATGCATCGAATAGTGGAGCT
>JAEWCT010000371.1 GCA_023390485.1 Pseudomonadota bacterium | reverse complement strand
TCTTTGCAAGATGGGCACAGGCAGTGATCCCAAGCGAGGGGATTCAGCGACTATGCAGGCACCGTTACCGGTCGAGCTCCAGGGGCAGATTGGCCAGCGTTTGAGAGAGGCCTATATCGAACTGATTAACGAGCCAGTCCCCGATCGGTTCGTTGTACTCCTGCAAAAACTTAAACAGCGCGAGGAGGAGAGTAAGGAGGACGGTCGTGACGAAAAGTGACGACGACCTGCAAGCTCTCTTGATCGCGGCCGTTCCCAATCTGCGCGCATTTGCGAATTCGCTTTGCGGCGATCCGACGCGTGCCGACGATCTGGTGCAGGATACGCTCGTCAAAGCCTGGTCCAATCTGGACGGTTTCGAAAAAGGCTCGAACCTGAAGGCTTGGCTCTTCACGATCCTGCGCAACACCTATTTCTCCGAACTTCGGAAACGCCGCCGCGAGGTCGAGGATGCTGACGGGGCGATGGCGGAGCGCCTATCGGTTCTGCCCGAGCAACACGTTCATATGGATCTCGTCGATTTCAAGAAAGCTTTCGGCGTCTTGAGCGACGATCAGAAGGAAGTTCTGCTGCTCGTCGGCGCGGAAGGCTTTTCTTACGAAGAGGCAGCCGAAATCACCAACGCTGCAGTCGGTACGGTCAAAAGCCGTGTCAATCGCGCCCGTGTGGCCTTGAACAAGGCCCTCGGTCTCGAAGCCGGCGAGAGCATCGATCCCAATGGCGAATTCGCCGGAATTACGCGAGCGGCGGGGCGAGGTTAGCCCCTGTTGCTCCAAGAGCCGAGACGGATAAGTTCATGGGGTGCACGGACGTAATACCCTATCCGGGATGATCTTGTGTTTCGGTACAGGATCGTCTCGCCGCAAAACGAGATTACGAGGTGTCAAATGTCGATAGCCGAATCCATTGCTCCCCATTTGCCGTATCTGCGCCGCTACGCGCGATCGCTGACGGGAAGCCAACAGTCCGGCGACAACTACGTCGCGGCGGTACTCGAGGCGCTGATTGCCGATTCCGAGGCGTTCGACAAATCGATCGCTCCGCGCGTCGCGCTCTATCGCGCTTTCACCAAGGTCTGGAATTCGCTGGCCGTAAATCGCGTGTCCGACGACGTACGGCCACTCGATAAGCCGCTTCCCGAGCGACGGCTGGAATCGATTACACCGCTTCCGAGGCAGGCGTTCCTTCTCGTTTCGGTCGAAGGCTTTTCCACGGCGGAAGCCGCACAGGTTCTTGATGTCACGCCGGCGCATGTGACCGAGCTGCTGCAGATGGCGGGGGCAGAAATCGCGGAGCAACTATCGGCGGATGTTCTCATCATCGAGGACGAACCGCTCATCGCGATGGACCTTGAAGCGCTTGTCGTCGATATCGGACATCGCGTGCAGGGCGTCGCCCGGACGCATCAGGAAGCCGTTGCGGAAGTTGCCAAGAAGGCACCGTCGCTCGTGCTTGCCGACATTCATCTCGCTGACGGAAGCTCCGGACTCGAGGCCGTGAACGAAATTCTCGAGACGATCAGCGTTCCGGTTATTTTCATCACCGCATTCCCCGAGCGCTTGCTGACTGGCACGAAGCCGGAGCCGGTGTTTCTCATCACAAAGCCTTTCGAGCCAGCCGTCGTAAAGGCGATGATCAGCCAGTCGCTTTTCTTCGGTCTAAGGTCGAAAAAGTCCGGTCAACGTGCGGCCTGACGCGCTTCAGTTGGTTTGTGGAAGGGGCGCGGCTCCACTGGGGCCGCGCCTTTTTTGCTCAAGTGACAATTCTATTGCGTTTGAGATGGGGTGGAATTTGGTGCGGGCGCTTCGGTCCCCTGCTTCGCGCTATCGAGCTCCGACTTCTTCATTGCGGAACCTTCCGACCAAACATAATTGGGTGCCGAGGAAAGGTTATCTTTGCTGGCGTCGAGGAGGGCGACGGGGCTGCCGTCTTTTTCGGAGAATTTGATCTCGTTGAAGGGGACGCCAACGTTCTTCTCGCCGACGCCTAGAAAGCCGCCGACGCCGATCACGGCGGTGCTGACTTTTCCTGCATTATCGAGGACGAGATAATTGATGTCGCCGAGCTTGTCGCCGGTAGCGTTCTCCACGCGCAAACCGATGAGGCTCGAGGTGCTCTGCTCGCCAATCCCTTGCGTTTTGACGAACGAAAGAGCCTCCGCCGAAGAGGTGAGCAATGCGGGCGCTATCGCAAGTCCAGCGATGATGGCAGCACCGCTCAAGGTCTGTTTGTTCATTGTCGGTCTTCTCCTGGTGACGTTGCGTTTGGTCAATCGCACCGCGAATTTTTTGTTCCATTTCGATTGGTTCGAATTGAACGGGATCGCTCGTTCGCACGCAAACGAAAACGGCCAAGCTGTGGCTCGGCCGTTCTTAAATGGCTTCACTGGTCGGCGTCGCGATCGCGTAACTCCTGTCACGTCGTCAGGGTCAGGCGCGGCGTATAAAACTTGCGACGATGGAGACGATGAAGAGCACGATCGCGACCCAGAAGATGAGCCGGGCTCCTTCCATCGCTGTGCCGGCAACGCCGCCAAATCCCAAGGCCGCGGCGACAATCGCTACGATCAAGAAGACGATTGCGTAATAAAGCAGGTTTCCCATTGGCTCCGATCCATTTCCAAAAATGCGCGTTGGGAGAACGTGCGCCGAAACCGCGCGGTTCCGGATTACGGCGAACATGGGGCGGGATCGGCTTCGAATGTCGCACAAAAAATTAGAGTTCGCGCCGCTCGGGGGGAAGCGGTCTCGAACTCTTTTAAGTGATGCCGTACCCTGGGCCACGGGGGAGTGGGGAGGGAGTATTTGGGTACGGTCACAGTGGGAGAACGTAGCGGGTGCTCGTGGGTTCCAAAGTTTCCTGGAGTATTTTTTGCCCGCTTTTGACGCGTGCAGATGGTTTGATTTCGATTCAAAATGCGCGGATGCGCGCAAGCGCAGACTTGCTATGCCGTTTGCCGATAGCTTGGCCATTTGCATTACGAGTTCGCAATGTCTGAGCAGCTTAGCCGTGGTATTGATAGAAAAAAGTCGCTTTTAGCAGGCGGTTGGCACGGCCGTTAACTCGTGGCATTGCATACACTTTCCTTCGATCATTCCTAGCTGGGTTATGGGCCGCCAAAACATATCGCGGAGATTTGCAGCGTTCCTGACGTCGAATGCGACGAGAACGTTGTTGGTCTGGGTTTCAATTGCCGTTCTATCCGGGCTCGCAGCAATCGTAGCCTGGCAATGGACGGTGACCGCTGCAGATCGCGTTGCGCAGACGCTGCTCTATCAGCAAGGCCTGACGAAGTGGCTGAGCGCCGCGCAGGATCTCGAGATCGCGCAACGCGGATATCTGCTCACACGAGATCCAGCTTATCTTGCATCCTACGAATCCGCGAAGAAGGCCGTGGACGGCATCCATTCCGATTTCACCCGGATCGGACGGAACAACCATCAACTGCTCGCTGCGATCGAGGAGGTTCACAAGGCGCAGCAGGAACACCTGTCGGCGATCGACAAGAGCATTGCAGCCGCGGCGAAGGACCCAAATCCGCCTGGTCAGCTTGCTGAGAACAGTCTCGACCTCGCGCTGTCGAACCGGTTGCGAGATGAAATTGCCGCCGCCAGCCTGCAGCAACAACATCTCTTCGAGGAGCGCGTCGCTCAATTTCACGATCAAAGCTTCTGGCTGTTGATCGCTATGCTCGCGATCTTACTGGCGTGCGCCGCGTTAGCGATGGTTGCATTAATCCGTGAGCGACAACGCGTCGAAGCGCTAGAGATTACGGCATTGACGCTGACGTCAACAAACCGGTCTCTGGAAGCGCGAGTCAAGGCGCGGACGGAAGAGCTTGCGATCGAGCGCGATCGGGCGGAAGCGGAACGGGAGCGTGCGGAAGCGCTGCTGAGGGATGTTACGCACCGCATAGGCAATACGCTCTCGCTCGTCGTCGGTTTTATCAATCTGCACATCCGTCACACGTCCGATCCGCGATCCTTGAAGACGCTTACGGGTGCGCGAGATCGCATTCATGCAATCGCGAGCGCGCAGCGGCGGATCAATGTCGTCAACGATCTCGAACTCGTGCGCATCGACACGCTCATGCAAGCTGTTCTGGATGACGTGGCGGAAACGGCCGGGGAAAGCCGAATTCATTTGACGATTGAGGTGCCGCCGCTTCTGGCACCCGCGCAAGTCGCGACGTCGCTCTGCGTGCTGGCGCAAGAATTCGTCGTCAATTCTTTCAAGCATGCTTTCGGCGAGGACGGCGCGGGCGAGGTCAATGTCCGGTTAAAACAAACGGACGAAACCGGAGCGGAACTGATTATCGAGGATGACGGCTACGGGATCGATGCCAGTCTGTATCCGGGGATCGCGAGTGATGCCGATAAAATGCTGCATGCAAACGCGAGCAATGGGGGCGAGGGACTGGGGACGAAAATCGCGGCTCTCCTGACGCGGCAGTTTTCGGGTGCCATCACCTATGAACCCGTGAGGCCGGGGCATGCGCGACCGGGTACGCGAGTCTCGATCAAATTGCCGGAGTTGACGCTCACGGTGCCGAGCGAGGTAGTTTCAACCACGGAAAAAGAACTGAAGAGGACGCCTGCGTAATGGAAAAGCCAGCCGGGAAACAAGATTGCTGATTTATCCGACTTTCCAGCGCGTGGCATAAGCGGGCGAAAGCTCTAGGGCTCGAGGTTTAGGGCGCTGCGAACTCCCCATTTGCATGCAGTCAACGACGAATGTTATCGCCGATTTCACCGCGTGCTCGGAATAGGGTTTGACGATGGTGCCGCAAGCGGACGAGAAGTCTTGCGGTATTTGCCGCGGATTGGATGTCGTGAAAATCACGGTGGCATGAGTGTTTTCACAGAGGTGCCGCGCGACGGCCGGTCCGGTTATGCCATCGCTCAGATGAACGTCGACGAGCGCTAGATCGCAAATGGTCATCTGCGCGAGCGTCAAGGCCCGATGTGATGATGCGGCAATGCCGATAACTTGATGGCCCAAGTCCGTGACGATCGCTTCCAGTTCGTCAGCGACGATCGGTTCATCTTCGGTGATTAGAATCTTCACCACGCCCCCCATGCGTCATTCCCCCACTCGGCAACAACGTGTTGATGCAGGCGCGGTTCCGCCGGTGCTAGAAATTCGCTGGTGAAAAACTCAGGTTTTGATGACGGCTTTCTGGGCGTGACCGACGTTCGCGAGAGGGCCGGTCAAGGTCCAGGTGAACTCATCGGTGTTGCCATCAGCGCGAGCAGAAAGCTTCAGGCCTTGAGTTGAAAAACGCTCTACAACCGACATGCCATAGCCTTTGGGGCCGTCGGCCAGGAACGGGGGACCTCCCGTTTCGCGCCACGAGATCAAAATTGTCGTGGGGTCAGGCAATGTCCATTCGAGCATCACTTCACCTGTTGCCGCGGATAACGCGCCGTGCTCGACGGCGTTAAGTGCGAGTTCCGTCAAAACCATTCCCAGCGTTTGCGCTGCTTCCGGTGTCAGCATCACGGGTGGCCCCATAATGGCTACGCGGTCGGCGTCGGTTCGTGCAACCGCGCCGATTTCTGCGGCGGCTAACGTCGCGAGATCGACGCTTTGCCAATCGGACGCGACGATCAAATCTTGCGAGGCAGACAAGCCCGCTACGCGAAGTGTGAAATCCTTGAGGTGAGATTTGACGTCGACGGCGTCGCGGGCCGTGAGCCTTGCCATTGCGAGGATCAGGGCGAGCAGGTTTTTCGAGCGATGGGAAACCTCGCGGAGCAGCGCATCGGTTCGTGTCAGACTGAGCTTTTGGTCAGTCACGTCATAGGCGACGCCAGCGAGGGCCGTGACTTCCGATCCTTCCGTTTCGGTCGGCGCACCGCGTAACGCGATCCAGCGGGTTTCTCCGTTGCGACGGCGAATGCGAACTTCCACAGTGAGGGGCTTCGCGTTTCTGATCGCGGCGCCTATGGCCCTCAGCAACCGGCGGCGGTCATGGGGCTCAATGCGGCGAATGAGCGTGCGGGCGGAGTGATTGCGCACGGGCGGGAGATCGTTAAAAATTTCCGAAATTTCGGTGTCCCAGTGAACATCTCCGGTTCCGATGTTCCATTCCCAAACGCCGACGTTGCCAGCGCTTAGAGCTTGGCGAAGCCGCTGTTCCCTCGTTCCTTCCGGCTCTCGCGATCTGAGTTCTTTGCCCTGGCTGTCGAACTGCAATGTCATGCCTGCCGGTCGGTTCGCTGCTTGGCCCCTTCGGGCCGATGATCTCATTGAGTTGCCAGCGTTCCAATCTTCCCAAATGTTTCGCTTCAACCACTTGGCGCCGGCAAACGATGCGACCGCCAATAATGAGGAAAGCGCTACAAGCGTTATCCAGTTTCGTTGATCCTCGTGCTCGACCGTTTTTTCTGAACGTTGAGCAGCAACTTGCAAGCCAAGATGCGTGGTGTCGTCGACGGCTTTGACGAGGGCTGAGTCATTTGATTCATTTAAACTTGTTGTCAATCCCGGTTTGACACGGGTCTCGACGACTATCTCTCTGTCAGTACCAGTGGCCAAAATCGATGAGATGCCGTCGGCCGGCGCGCGTTCATAAGACGTGGTTTGCGGCTCCAACGTGCGGAAGGTAGCCTGGTTGTCGACAAAAGACGCGGCGGGAAGAGCGCGCGTGTGGTCCTCTTCTTGGAGGAGGGAAAGTTCGCGAGAATGCGCCGCGCGCATCATCAGATACGCGCCGAAGCCCAGGGATGGGATGAGAATCCCCAGGCAAAGCAGGTAGACCGCAACCCTGGTCGAAGGTGCGGGAATATTGATATGGCCTAGGGATTTGGCTTGCCGTGGCTGGCTTGCCTTCCCTGGTTGCTGAGTATTCACAATTAATTCTTATTGTCCCGGACGGCATGCACAGAATCTCGCGTGAAATGAAATGCATGAGAGCCCTGGAAGGTTCCAATTTTATGCGGCTCGGATCATTTGCCGGTGCCTCTTTCTCGGGGATACCTTGCCGCCACCGGGATTTGCCACGATGATGACACAAGGGCAGTGAAGACCTGATTGGTCTAAAGACGGCCGGAGATCATGACCGCTTCGAGACTCCGCATCAGGCTCGTTTGGCTCACGCTGTTTGCCTTCAGCGTGCAGTTCTGCGTTGCCTCCTTCCATCATCATCCGAGCCGCGAAGTTAACGCGCGGTCCATGGTGTCCTACGCAGGCCATTGCGTTCAGACGCATTCGAAGCCTTGCGTTCCTGCCAATGATGATCACCACGACTGCGCGCTATGCTGGTCGGCTGCGGTCGCCGCGACATCGCTCGTTCCGTCGCTTTTCGATTTTCCTGTCCCGTCGGAAGTCGCCTTCGCTCAGCTTCAGGCGCCTCTCACCAGTCGAGGCTGCGTCGTTCGCTGCTACGAACTGCGCGCGCGCGGTCCGCCGCAGGTTGAAGCCGTCTGAGTCACGAAGACCGTCTTCACGTCTTCGTTCAGCAAGCAATCCGCCTTTCGTGATCGGCTCTGTCGCGCGCCTTACGTGACCGCGCTTCGACGCTGCCGAGATAACGCTGCGCCATGTTGCGCGGCAGCACATTTTCCTTTTTGGAGAGAACGATGTCGAAACTACTTTCGGGTGTGGCCTCATTGGCGATTTTCGTTGCGGGTCCTGCCTTCGCCGAAGAAGCGGCACACAGGCAACTTGGTCCACACGTGCACGGGCAAGGCACGCTCGATATTGCCATCGACGGCAAGAAGATCGAGATGGAGCTCGTGTCGCCGGGAATGGATATCGTCGGCTTCGAGCATGTCGCCTCGACCGACGACCAGAAAGCGGCCGTCGAAAAGGCCAAGGCGAAACTCGCCGATGTTCTTGCCGTCTTCAAACTGCCGGCAGCGGCGAAGTGCAAGGCCGAGGCCGCTAACGTCGAAAGTCGCAAGGAAACGCACAAGCCTGGCGAAAAGGATGATGACGATGACGATAAGCCGGGCGCGCCGCAGCACTCGGAATTCCATGCCACGTACACGATCAGTTGCGAGGCGCCGGAAAATGTCACGGGACTTGAGACAGTCTATTTCAGCAACTTTGCGGGTGCGCAGCTTCTCAATGTCAACATCACCTCACCCAAGGGACAGACGCAGGCACAGATGACGCGCGACAAGCCAACGCTCGATCTGACAGGCGTGATGTAGCCATGAACGAAACCATCGTGGCTTCGAGACATACGCGGATAGAGGGCGCAAGCCCTCTTGACGCGGTTTCGTTCGAGAACGTGCGCTACTCCTGGCCTGGGGTGTCGCCGTTCTCTCTCGCGATCGAAAAATTCTCGCTCGGCCGTGAGGAGAAGCTCTTGCTTCTCGGCCCATCGGGAAGTGGCAAGAGTACCTTTCTCAGCCTGCTCGCGGGAATCGTCGCGCCTAGCGAAGGGCGGATCGATGTGACCGGCACGGAGATGGCGAAGCTTAGCGGAGCCCGGCGCGACAGGTTTCGCGTCGACCACTTCGGCATCATCTTCCAGATGTTCAACCTGCTGCCTTACGCTTCGCTCATCGACAATGTGCTGCTGCCGCTCCGGTTTTCGCGCACGCGGCGCGAGAATGCGCTTAAGGACGGGCCGATCGACGAGGTCGCGCGAGACTTGCTCGTGTCGCTCGGTCTTGACCAGACAGTCATTGCGACCGTGAAGGCAGCGAGCCTCAGCGTCGGGCAGCAGCAGCGCGTTGCCGCGGCGCGGGCACTGATCGGCGCGCCCCAAATTCTGGTCGCGGACGAGCCGACGTCGGCGCTCGACCGGAATACGGAAGAAGTGTTCCTGAAACTCCTGTTCGCGCAAAGCGAGAAGGCCGGCACAAGCGTCATCATGGTCAGCCACGATGAAGGATTGGCACCGCATTTCGATCGCGTCGTGCGTCTTGACGATATTGCCGTCTCGTCACGAGGTGCCACGTCATGATGATCTTTCGACTCGCGTTTCAATCGTTGCTCAACCGTTGGGTAACGGCGTGCCTCACGGTGCTCGCCATTGCGGTCAGCGTCATGCTGTTGCTCGGCGTCGAGAAAGTACGCACAGGTGCGCGGCAGAGTTTTGCCGATACGATTTCGGGAACGGATCTGATTGTCGGTGCGCGCAGCGGGAGCCTCAACCTGCTGCTCTACTCCGTTTTCCGCATCGGCAACGCGACCAACAACGTGACTTGGAAGAGCTATCAGGACATTGCGAAGATGCCTGAGGTTTCCTGGATCGTTCCGTTGTCGCTCGGCGATAGCCACCACGGCTTTCGCGTGCTCGGTACGAATGCCGATTACTTCACGCACTATAAGTTCCGCCACGGCCAGAGCATGACGTTTGCCGCGGGCGGTCCGTTCACGGATCTCTTCGATGCGGTCATCGGGTCGGACGTCGCGGACGCGCTCGGCTATAAGGTCGGCGACAAGATCGTCGTCGCGCACGGTGTCGGATCGATCTCTTTCGTCGAGCATGGCGACAAGCCGTTCCGCGTTTCCGGCATTCTCGCAAAGACGGGCACGCCGATAGACCGGACGGTGCATGTCAGTCTGGAAGCGATCGAGGCCATTCACATTGATTGGCAGAGCGGAGCGCCGGTTCCGGGCGAAAGCATTTCGGCAGATGCCGTGCGCAAGATGGATCTCACGCCGCGCGCGATAACCGCGGCGATGGTCGGTCTCAACTCGAAGCTTGCGACATTCAAGGTGCAGCGCCGGATCAACGATTACCCGGAGGAACCGCTTTCGGCGATCATGCCCGGTGTTGCTCTGCAGGAGCTATGGGGGCTCATCGGCACAGCTGAGACGGCTCTATCTGTTGTTTCGGCGATGGTCGTGGCAACGGCCCTGCTCGGCATGGTGACGATGATCCTGACCACGCTCAACGAGCGGCGACGCGAGATGGCGATTTTGCGATCGGTCGGAGCGACGCCGGCAACGGTGCTTGGTTTGCTCGCGGCTGAGGGTGGTCTGTTGACGCTCGCGGGTGTCGTCGCGGGCACGGTAGGGCTCTATGTAGGGCTCGCTTTGCTCAGACCCTATATCGATCACACGTATGGGCTGAGCCTTGCGATCGATCCGCCGCGTGCAGATGAATGGTTGAAGCTTGGCCTGATCGTCGCCGCTGGGTTTGTTGCGGGATTGTTGCCAGCGATCCGTGCGTACCGGCTGTCTCTGGCGGACGGCATGATGGTCAGAGTTTGAGCGGTTTCATTTCTTGAAAGGATGCGGCTATGGCATCGAAACGTTTTCTGGGTCTTTTCGTATTGCTTGCTCTCGCCATTTCCGCGAGTGCGCCTTCGAACGTTGCTGCAGGCGCACCCCAGCAACTCAAGTGGGCAGATCTCATTCCTAAGAACGTGCCCACGCAATCGGCAATGCAGTCGAAGACGTTCTTCGGCGGTTCGGTGGCGCCGTCAACGTCGGATGCCGGTCCGCCTCCGCCGCCGCTGCCCGAGGGCAATTTCATGTCCGTGAAGCGGCGGCAACCCGGAAGCGATCGCCCTCCCGCAATCGTGCAGGAACTCGACGGGAAAGACGTCGCTATCGGAGGCTATGTCGTGCCGCTCGACTTCGATGCGACGACGGTGAAGGAATTTCTTCTCGTTCCGTTCGTCGGCGCGTGCATACACGTGCCGCCGCCGCCGGCCAATCAGATCATCTACGTGAAGACGGAAAAGGGCTTCGACATCGGAGGGCCGTTCGATCCGGTCACCGTCACGGGAAAAATCAACACGAGCGAGGCTTTTACGGGCCTCGCGGATGCCGGGTACACAATCACGGCCGATAGCGTCGAGCCGCGGAAGCAGTAGCTGCGACGAGGCGGCGCTCTCGCCACTCCCCGACGGCGTGCGTCCTCGCATTGGCGGTAGGCGGCGAGCGAAAAATTTCGCGTTATCGTGCTGGCTTGGATTTCCATTTTAGCAGATGCCCAGCCCGCAGTTTGGGGATTTCGACAGTTAAAACGTCTAATAAGCTCAGCATTTCTTCTTCGTTCGTGGAGGAAAGGCCGGCCGATAGGTTCACCCTCGGGTCAATTCCAACCTGAGAGGTTCCCATGTCGTTCCTTCCCCTGACGCGCAGATCGGCCATCGGAGCCGCTCTGGGCCTCGGTCTTGCCGGGCTTTCCGGATATGCCTCGGCTGCAGAGATTACGCTGCTCAATGTTTCCTACGATCCGACACGCGAACTCTATCAGGCATACAACACGGCCTTCACCAAGTATTGGAAGGCGAAGACGGGCGATGACGTCACGATCAAGCAGTCGCACGGCGGTTCCGGCAAGCAGGCGCGTTCGGTGATCGACGGTATCGACGCCGACGTCGTGACGCTGGCACTCGCGGCCGATGTCGATGCGCTCCACAAGAACGGCGATCTCATCAAGGCGGACTGGATCAAGCGGCTTCCGGATAACTCGGCGCCTTACACGTCGACCATCGTTTTTCTCGTCCGCAAGGGCAACCCGAAGGGCATCAAGGATTGGCCGGATCTGACGAAGGACGGCGTCGAAGTCGTGACGCCGAACCCGAAGACATCGGGTGGCGCGCGCTGGAACTATCTCGCAGCTTGGGGTTATGCACTGAAGCAGCCCGGCGGTAGCGACACCACGGCGAAGGACTTCGTCGCCAAGATCTACAAGAACACCAAGGTTCTCGATTCTGGCGCCCGTGGTTCGACGACGACGTTTGTCGAGCGCGGCATCGGCGACGTGCTGATTGCATGGGAAAATGAAGCCTATCTCTCGCTTAAAGAGCTCGGACCCGACAAGTTCGAGATCGTTACGCCGTCGCTTTCCATTCTTGCCGAGCCGAACGTCGCCGTCGTCGACAAGGTCGTCGACAAGCGTGGGACGCGCGCAGTTGCCGAGGAATATCTGAAGCATCTGTACAGCGAAGAAGGCCAAGAGATCGCGGCGAAGAACTTCTATCGTCCGCGCGACGAGAAGGTCGCTCAGAAGTACGCGAGCCAGTTCGGGCAGGTGAAGACATTCACCATCGATGACGTGTTCGGCGGCTGGACCAAGGCGCAGGCGGAGCACTTCAAGGACGGCGGCGTGTTCGACCAGATCTACTCGCCTGGCAACAAGAGCTGAACCGCTCGCTAGAACCTGAATTCGTGCGTCGCCCCTCTCTCGGCCGGGAGCTCCTCCTCCAGACCAATTCCGATGAGTAGGGCGGCGCACGAAGCAAGTTGATCTGTCACTTCGTTACGAAATTCGAGACAATGCTGAAGTCAGAACAAGGTCGCGAAAGGTGTTGCGGGTCGTGCCGCTGTTAGCCGGATCCAAATCCGGTGCACCGTTATCGGGTCGGGCATTTATCTCCTGCCCCTTAGGCCTGAGCAGACCATAGCCTGCATTTTCGCAAGGCTCAGCATCAAGGATGAATTCAATGTCAACAACTCTCATCGTTCCTGGTCTTCATTCGAGTGGACCAACGCACTGGCAGACATGGCTCGAGCACTGCGTCAGCGGCAGCATCCGGGTCACACAGCGCGATTGGAACGATCCGCACCTGCCGGAATGGTCGGCACGCATTCGCCGCGAAATTGCGC
>JAEWCT010000391.1 GCA_023390485.1 Pseudomonadota bacterium | reverse complement strand
CGCCAATGGCGACTTGTCCAAGAAGATCACCGTCAACGTCTCGGGCGAAATCCTGGAGCTGAATGAGACCATCAACACGATGGTCGATCAGCTCAACGCCTTCGCCTCCGAAGTGACGCGCGTCGCGCGCGAGGTCGGCACGGAAGGGAAGCTCGGCGGACAGGCGACCGTCTCGGGCGTTGCCGGAACTTGGAAGGATTTGACCGACAACGTCAACTTCATGGCCGGCAACCTGACGGCGCAGGTTCGCAACATTGCCGAGGTCGCGACAGCGATCGCAAGCGGCGACTTGTCGAAGAAGATCACCGTCGACGTTCGCGGCGAGATCCTTCTGCTCAAAGAGACGTTGAATACGATGGTCGAGCAGCTTCGCTCGTTCGCGGCCGAAGTGACGCGCGTTGCGCGCGAGGTCGGTACCGAAGGCCGTCTCGGCGGACAAGCCGTCGTGCCGGGCGTCGGCGGCACGTGGAAAGATCTCACCGATAACGTCAACCTACTGGCGGCCAACCTCACGACGCAGGTCCGCAACATTGCCGAAGTGACGACGGCGGTCGCGCGCGGCGACCTTTCGCGCAAGATAACCGTCGACGTCAAAGGTGAAATTCTCGAGCTGAAAAACACCATCAACACGATGGTCGATCAGCTCAACGCCTTCGCCTCGGAAGTAACGCGCGTCGCCCGCGAGGTCGGCACCGAAGGCCGTCTCGGCGGCCAGGCGGCCGTGCCGGGCGTCGCCGGTACGTGGAAGGATTTGACCGACACCGTAAACGTCATGGCGGCGAACCTGACCGAACAGGTTCGCGGGATCGTGAAGGTCGTGACGGCCGTCGCCAACGGCGACCTGAAGCCGAAGCTGACTGTGAAGTCGAAGGGCGAGGTTGCGGCGCTTGCCGAAACGATCAACGACATGACGGACACGCTCGCGCTTTTCGCCGATCAGGTGACGACGGTTGCGCGCGAGGTTGGCGTCGAAGGCCGTCTCGGCGGTCAAGCGAACGTGCCAGGCGCGGCCGGCACATGGAAGGATCTCACCGGCTACGTCAACTTGCTTGCCGCGAACCTCACCACGCAGGTGCGCGCGATCGCCGAAGTTACGACGGCGGTGACGAAGGGCGACCTGACGCGCTCGATTCAGGTGGAAGCGCGTGGCGAAGTCGCGGAACTCAAAGACTACATCAACACGATGATCGGCAACCTGCGCCTCACAACGCAGCTCAACACCGAACAGGACTGGCTCAAGACGAACCTCGCGCGCTTCACCAGCATGTTGCAGGGCCAGCGAGACGTCGTCACCGTCGGAAAAAAACTTCTGTCGGAACTCGTGCCGCTGATCAATGCGCACCAGGGCGTCATCTATCAGTACGATGCAACGGGAAGCCAGCTCAAGATTCTCGCGAAGTACGCCGATGACGTCGACGTTCGCTATCCGGAAAGGCTGGAGCTCGGTTCGAGCCTCATTGGCCAATGCGCGGTCGAAAAGAAAAGACGCGTTCTGACCGACATCCCGGAGCCGGCGGGTCGCATCGACGCCGTCGTCTTCCGGGCTCCTCCCCGCAGCGTCATCGTGCATCCGATCACGTTCGAAGATCAGATCAAGGCCGTCATCTCTCTCAGCTCGCTTCAGAACTTCGAACCGGCGCAGCTGACTTTCCTTGAACAGCTCTCCGTCAGCATCGGCGTCGTCTTGAATAGTATCGAGGCGACGATGCAAACCGAAAGCCTGCTGATGCAGTCGCAGCAGCTGGCGGCCGAGCTCCAAGATCAGCAAAAAGCGATGCAGAAGACGAACGAGGAGCTGGCACAGAAGGCGCAGCAGCTCGCCGAACGCAACTTCGAGGTGGAACGCAAGAACGAGGAAATCGATCAGGCCCGCCGCGCCGTCGAAGAGAAGGCCGCGGAGCTCGCGTTGACGTCACGCTACAAGTCGGAATTCCTAGCGAACATGTCCCACGAGCTGCGGACGCCGCTCAACAGTATTCTCATTCTCGGGCAGCAGCTGACCGACAATCCGGACGGCAATCTCTCCGACAGACAGGTGGAGTTCGCACGCACGATTCACGGCGCCGGTACCGATCTTCTGAATTTGATCAGCGACATTCTCGATCTTTCGAAGATCGAGTCAGGAACGGTGTCCGTCGATGCCGAAGAGATCGCGTTCAATGGCTTGATCGAGGCCGTGGCACGACCGTTCCGCCATGAGGCCGAGCGGCGCGCGCTTGACTTCCAAGTCACGTTCAACGCCGATCTCGGGAAAACAATCTTCACCGACTCGAAGCGCCTGCAGCAGGTGCTGAAGAACCTGCTCTCGAACGCCTTCAAATTCACGCGCGAAGGCCATGTCCGGCTCACGGTCAAACCTGCCACCGCCAAGTGGAGCAGCGATCATCCCATCCTCTCGACAGCGCAGACAGTGGTGGCGTTCGAAGTGGAGGATTCGGGGATCGGCATTCCGGCCGACAAGCAAAAGCTCATCTTCGAGGCGTTTCAGCAGGCCGACGCCAGCACGAGTCGAAAATACGGCGGCACTGGGCTCGGTCTCGCGATCAGCCGCGAGCTCGCTCATCTTCTCGGCGGCGAGATCCAGCTCAGAAGCGAGCCCGGCGCCGGCAGCGTGTTCACGCTCTACCTGCCGCTTCGATACGCCTCGTTGGCGAGCGAGGTTCGCACGAAGCCCGAAGCCGCGCCCTCCGTGCCGACGCCGTTGTCTCTCGCCGGTCCGTTGCCTGCCCCGGTCGAAGACGATCGCGACAACATCGCAGCCGGCGACCAGGTGCTTCTCATCGTCGAGGACGATATCAACTTCGCGCGGATCCTGCTCGATGCCGCGCACGACACCGGCTTCAAGGGCATCATCTGCCAGCGCGGCGTCGAGGCGATGACGCTTGCAACCGACTACAATCCGACGGCTATTTCGCTCGATATCCATTTGCCGGACGTGCTCGGCTGGTCGGTTCTCAGTCAGCTCAAGCATAATCCGCTGACGCGGCATATTCCCGTGCAAGTGCTGACGCTCGATGATGACCGTCATCATGGCTTGGCGCGCGGCGCCTACTCGTTCCTGACTAAGCCGCTGCAGGCCGATCAGCTAAAATCGGCGTTACGTAAGATCGGCACCTTCTCGACATCGACGACCAAGAAGCTTCTGATCGTCGAAGACGATCCGGCGGAACTTCTAAGCGTTTCGGCACTTCTCGAAGACCACGACCTTTCGATTTTGTCCGCATCAAGCGGGCAATCGGCAATCGAAATTCTAAATCGCGAAGTCGTCGATTGTGTCGTGCTTGATCTGAAATTGCCCGATATGTCGGGCTTCGAGATCCTTGAGCATATGAGCCGACAGGAAACGATGCGCGATATCCCCGTCATTGTGTTCACGGGACGGGAGTTATCGAGCGAGGAGAACTTGCAGATCCGTCAATACGCTCGTACCGTCGTCGTGAAGGGCGTGGAATCCCCCGAACGGCTTCTGGACGAGACTGCGCTGTTCCTGCACCGCGTCGTGACCGAACTTCCAGCCGAGAAGCAGGAACTTTTGTCACGGCTGCACGATACGGACGACTATCTCATCGGCCGCAAGGTGCTTCTTGTTGATGACGACGCGCGAAACATCTTTGCGTTGAGCAGTCTGCTCGAGCGTCGCGGAATGGAAGTCCTGACGGCGAACAGCGGGTTGGAAGCTATCGAAACCTTGAGCTCGACCGATGTTTCGATCGTCTTGATGGACATCATGATGCCGGAAATGGACGGTTATCAGACTATGCAGAAAATCCGGAGCAGCGAGAAGAACCAGCGGCTGCCGATCATTGCGTTAACAGCAAAGGCGATGAAGGGCGACCGCGAAAAATGCCTTGAAGCCGGCGCATCCGATTATCTCGCGAAGCCTGTCGATACCGAGCAGCTGATTTCGGCGCTGCGCATGTGGCTGCACCGGTAACGGAGACGACATGGCAGGCGAATCCGTTTCGATAGATCCCATCAATATTCTTCTGGTCGATGATCAGCCTGGAA
>JAEWCT010000357.1 GCA_023390485.1 Pseudomonadota bacterium | reverse complement strand
GTCCAGAAGGCGACCGAAATGGGCGCCGCGCGCCTCCGGCCTGTGATTACGGAAAGAACGGTCGCCGAAAGAGTTAATAGCGATCGCATGCGCGCCAACGTCATCGAGGCGGCGGAACAGTGCGGTGTCCTGCAAGTGCCTGTTGTCGAACCGCCGGCCAAGCTCGATGATGTTCTCGACGATTGGGACGAAGCACGGCGCCTCATCTACTGCGACGAGCATGAGCAACTTTCCGACCCGATCGAGACCTTGGGGAAACTCGAAGCTGGGCCGCTCGCTGTGCTGATAGGACCGGAAGGCGGTTTCTCTTCTCGCGAACGCAACCGGCTCGTCGGCAAGCCCTACGTGGTGCCGCTGTCGCTCGGTCCGCGAATCATGCGCGCCGATACCGCAGCCGTCGCCGCGCTCGCCCTTGTCGGTGCTGTCCTGGGTGATTGGCGTCGCCGCTAACCGCGCTTCCGGGGACGCTTGCCGTTCCCGCCGGTCACCGCCATAAGGCTCAGGCTGCGGAGCATGCCGCACCAGATCAGCAAGGCTAGGTCGCTCGGGAATGTCGACGCGAGAACAAGGCGCTGCAAGCAAGGCGATCGAGAGCCACGAGGATCTCGTGCGCTGGATCGCGGCTGGCGAGAAGCCGAAAGCCGATTGGCGCATCGGCACCGAGCACGAGAAATTCGTGTTTCGCACAGTAACGTTGGACCCGGTGCCCTACGGCGGCAACGACGGCATTCGCGCCTTGATGGAAGAGCTTATCCGCCGCTACGGCTGGCTCCCGATCAAAGAGGGCGAGAACATCATCGCCCTGAAGCGTCCGGATGGAGAAAAGGGCGGCACGATCAGCCTCGAGCCCGGCGGCCAGTTCGAGCTCTCCGGTGCGCCACTCGAAACGCTACATGAAACCGCCGCGGAAACCGACGAGCATCTGCGCGAGGTGCTCGACGTCGGCGAAGATCTGGCGATCGGATTTCTGGGTGTCGGGTTTTCGCCGAAGTGGCGGCTCGACCAGATCCCGCATATGCCGAAAAAGCGCTATGCGGTGATGACGCGCTACATGCCGATCGTCGGCAGCCGCGGTCTCGACATGATGTACCGGACCGCGACGGTTCAGGTGAACCTCGACTTTTCATCCGAAGCCGACATGGTGAAAAAGCTGCGGGTGTCGCTGGCGCTGCAGCCGATCGCGACCGCGCTTTTTGCTTCGTCTCCGTTCACGGAAGGCCACCCCAACGGCTTTCAGTCGATGCGCAGTCAAGTCTGGCTCGACACCGACAAGCGCCGCACCGGTATGCTGCCGTTCGTGTTCGAAGACGGTATGGGTTATGAGCGCTACGTCGATTACGCGCTCGATGTCCCGATGTACTTCGTCTATCGCGACGGCAATTACATCGATGTCGCCGGATCGTCGTTTCGCGATTTTCTGGCTGGCCGCCTACCGAGGCTTCCAGGCCAGCTGCCGACTGTCGATGATTGGTCGGACCACCTCACCACGCTTTTTCCGGAAGTCCGCCTTAAGCGTTTCCTCGAAATGCGCGGCGCCGACGGTGGGCGCTGGGGAACAATTACGGCGCTCTCGGCCTTTTGGGCAGGCGTTCTTTACGATGAAGCCGCGCTGGATCAGGCCTGGACGCTCGTTCGCGATTGGACCGACGAAGAGCGCGAAAGGCTCAGGGCGGACGTTCCGAAAATGGCACTTGCGGCGCCATTTCGAAACACGACCGTCGGAAACATTGCCCGCCAGGCGTTGCGCATTTCGCGGACCGGTCTCAAAAACCGAGCCCGCATCAACGCGAAAAACCAGGACGAGACGGTATACCTTACGCCGCTCGACAAGATCGCAGGCAGCGGCCAGACCGTATCGGACGAGTTGCTTCGTCGCTATTCGGGGGAGTGGCACGGTAACATTGATCGGATTTTCGAAGAATTCGCCTTCTGATGGCGCCGCCGTCCGACGGAAACGCGTGCGTCCTCCGGTTCAGGCCATGTTCATGGACCCGACACTAGCCTCCACGGCTTGCCTAGGCTCAGCCGCCCAGCACGGCCCGGGGATGATGAGGAGGCGGTAGGTGTTTCAGGCTTCGGTAAAGTCGATAAAATCGGTCGGGAGAGCCTTGCTGGCTGTCCTGGCGATGTCGGCTTTTGCTGCCGGCAGCGCGAACGCCGACCCCTGTGCCGAGGCTTGCCGGTCGCAGCACAACTCTTGCCGTATGGCCGCAAAACTTCTGTTTTCTGCGCATTGCGACGCCCAGTTGCAGTCCTGCATCACCCAATGCTTCTCGGGCGCCCGTGTGCGGGAAGGGCGCGATGGCCGCAATCCGCGCGAGGGCCGTCCACCGGATATGCGCGACCGCGAACCCCGTGGCATGGGCGGCGACGCGCGCGGACCGGGCGAAGCACGCGATATGCGAGGACCGCCGCGCGAATTTCACGATCCTCGTGACCAGGGCGGCCAGCGCTGGCTCGGGCCAGGCGATCGCCGTTGAGTATCGCGCTTCTTCCCATGGGGGAAACCGAGGCCCATATTGCCGCTCAGGGGCGCACTGTGCGAGGATGATTAACGTCCGCGGTCACGCGTCCAGCTTGCCACGGGCGCGAATTCGGGGCGCCTCGTTCTGAGCTGTCGCTCCGAGAGCGAAACAGCCGGCATGACTATTGGCTTGGAGACTGAAGACGATGCCGCATATCGAGCTGCCTGAGCCCGATGTTGGCGTCCTGCGGCGGCTGCCAATTCTGATCGAGGGCCTGAAAAGCCGGGTCGGCAACGATCTTCTGATCGTCGACGAGGATGGGCGACGCGCCTACGAGACGGATGCGTTCACGGCTTACCGCCGTGTGCCGATGCTCGTCGTGCTGCCGCGCACGACCGAAGAAGTCTCTAAGATCTTGAAGTACTGCCACGAGAACGACGTCAAGGTCGTTCCCCGCGGCGCCGGCACCTCCCTGTGCGGCGGTTCGCTGCCGTCGGAGGATTCCATCGTCCTATGCATTTCGAAGATGAACCGCGTGCTCGAGATCGATTACACCAACCGCTTAGCGCGTCTCGAAGCCGGAATAACAAATCTCCAGATCACGGCGAATGTCGCGGCGGAAGGCTTTTTCTACGCACCCGATCCTTCGTCGCAATTGGCCTGCACGCTGGCGGGAAATCTCGCGATGAATTCCGGCGGCGCACACTGCCTCAAATACGGTGTGACGACACACAATGTTCTCGGCGTGAAAATGGTGCTGATCGATGGCACCGTCGTCGAGATTGGCGGCTCCGCGCTCGAACGCAACGGCTATGATCTGCTGAGCTTGGTGATCGGCTCGGAAGGCCAGCTCGGCGTCATCACCGAAGCCACCGTCAAGCTCGTTCCAGCGCCCGAAGGTGCGCGGCCGATGATGATCGGGTTCCGCTCGCCGGAAGCCGCGGGCAGCTGCGTCTCCGCGATCATCGCCGCCGGCATCATTCCGGTCGCGATCGAATACATGGATCATGCGGCGATCGAAGTATGCGAAGCCTTCGCCGGAGCCGGTTATCCGCTCGACGTGGAAGCGTTGCTGATTGTCGAGGTCGAAGGCTCGGAGGCGGAAATCGGCATCCTGCTCGGCCGCATCGCCGAAATCGCCGCGCGCTTCGACCCGAAGACCGTTCAGATCAGCGCCGATGCCGACCAGAGCGCGCGCATCTGGGCAGGCCGCAAGGCCGCCTTCGGAGCGATCGGACGTATTTCCGATTACCTCTGCATGGACGGCACGATCCCGCTCGCGCAGCTGCCGCACGCGCTAACGCGGATCAGCCAGATTTGCGCCGAGTACGGTCTGAAGGTCGCAAACATCTTCCATGCCGGCGACGGCAACCTGCATCCGCTGATCCTTTACGACGCCAACGACCCCGAGCAGGCCGCAAACGCCGAAATGGCCGGCGAAACGATCCTCAAGCTTTGCGTCGAGCTTGGCGGCTGTCTCACGGGCGAGCACGGTGTCGGCATCGAAAAGCGCGAGTTGATGACAACCCAGTTCTCAGCGACCGATCTTGCCGTGCAGATGCGGATAAAAACGGTATTCGATCCGACGTGGCGGCTGAACCCGGCGAAGGTCTTCCCGCTCGCCATTACGGACGTCATGCGTGCAGGCAACGCCGCCAGCACGCCGGAGGCAGCCTGATCGTGAGTGAACTTTTTCGTCCCGCCGCCGAGTGGGAATTGCAGTCCATGATCGCAAGGCTCGCGCGCGAGAAGCGCGGCATCGAGGTCGTAGGCCACGGCGCGCTGCGCAACACCGGCCGCGTCGCAAGCTCGGACGTCGTGCTGACGACATCGGGCCTCAAAGGCGTGACGCTGTATGAACCGACAGAGCTTGTGATGTCCGCGCGATCGGGCACGCCTGTCTTTGAAATCGAGCAGATCCTTGCCGCACGCGGACAGATGCTCGCCTTCGAGCCCGTCGATCTCGGCCCAGCGACCGGCGCACCCGGCGGCGCCCTGTCGATTGGCGGCGTCTTCGCAACGAACTTCTCCGGCTCCCGGCGCATCGCGGTTGGAAGCGCGCGCGATAACCTGCTCGGCGTCCGCGCCGTCAACGGCCGTGGCGAGCTTTTTAAATCCGGCGGCCGCGTGATGAAGAATGTCGCCGGCATCGATGTCGCGCGCGGATTGACCGGCAGCTGGGGAACGCTCGCCGTCATGACCGAAGTGACGTTCAAAGTCGCGCCGCTGCCGCAAACCATGCAGACGCTGGCTTACATCGGCCTGCCCGACGATCTGGCGATCGAGGCGCTGGGCATTGCGATGGCAACACCGCTCGAAGTTACAGGCGCCGTCCATCTGCCGAAGAATTGCGCCGAACGGCTCAAGGTGCCGAAGCTCAAAGGCGTCAGGCAGTCGCTGACGCTTCTGCGCCTCGAGACGTTTTCGACGTCGATCGACGAGCGCAAGGAAAAGCTGAAGACCGCGCTCAAGGTTTACGGCAACCCAATCGAACTCGATCCGGAAGAGACGTTCGGCTTGTGGAGCGAATTCCGCACGCTCTCGGTCATGCCGTTCTCGACCTACACGAGCCTGTGGCGGATTTCGACGCTGCCGACGAAAGCCCCCGAAATCGTCGCTGCGATACAAAAGTTCATGCACGCGGTGGCTTTCTACGACTGGTCGGGAGCGCTCGTCTGGCTGGAAGTTCCGGCCGCCGCCGATGCCGGTGCCGCCGACGTTCGCCGCGCCGTCGCCGTGCGTGGCGGTCATGCGACATTGATCCGTGCAGAGCCCGAAATCCGCTCGACAGTGGATGTTTTCGAACCCCTGAAGCCCGAGATCGAAAGATTGACTCGCGGTATCAAATCCGCGTTCGATCCGAACGGATTGCTCAATCGCGGGCGGATGTACGCCAATTTCTAGACACGTCCTTTCGACAACAAGGCGCAATGCAAACCAATTTTTCGAAATCGCAGCTGGAAGATCCGGAAGTTCGGGAAGCCGACCGCATCCTTCGGCGCTGCGTGCACTGCGGGTTCTGCACCGCGACGTGCCCGACTTACGTCGCGCTCGGAGATGAGCGCGACAGTCCGCGCGGCCGCATCTACGCGATTAAAGACATGCTGGAGAAAGGGCTCGACGCGAAGCCCGAGGTCTCGGTTCATATCGACCGGTGTCTTTCCTGCTTCTCGTGCATGACGACCTGCCCCTCTGGCGTCGACTACATGCATCTCGTCGAGATCGCGCGGAAACATATCGAGAAGACCGGGAAGCGCAGCCTGAAGGATCGGCTGATCCGCCGTGCGCTGACGGAGATCGTGCCCTATCCGAGGCGCTTCAGGTGGGCGATGAAGGCCGCGCCTTTGGGCCGGCGCATGTCCCGCACACTGCGCGCGCTGAACCTTCCCGAACTTGCCGCGATGGTGAACCTCGCGCCGATAGACGCGCCGCGTTCGGGCCGTTTCCGCGGCCCGGGAAGGGCGTCGCCGACGGGCGTCAGGACCGGCCGCGTCATCATGCTCGCGGGCCGCGCCCAGCAGGTGCTGAGGCCGGAAATCAACGACGCGACGATCAGGCTTTTCGCGCGCGGCGGGATCGACGTGATCGTGTCCGCGGGCGCCGCCTGTTGCGGAGCCTTGAGCCAGCACATCGGCCACGAGGAGCAGGCGATTAAAGCCGCCAAGATCAACGTCGATGCCTGGAGCAAGGAAATCGCCAAGGGCGGCGTCGATGCCATCATCATCAACACGTCGGGCTGCGGCACCACGGTCAAGGATTACGGCCACCTGCTGAAGCACGAGACCGAATACGCCAAGCGCGCCAAGGACATCGCCGCGATGGCCAAGGACGTCAGCGAATTTCTCGATGCCTACGATATCGGCGCGCCGAAGCGCTGGTCGAGCCTCAAGGTCGCCTATCATTCCGCCTGCTCGCTGCAGCACGGACAGCGCGTAACGACCCAGCCGAAGTCGCTGCTGAAGAAAGCGGGCTACACCGTTTTGGATGTGCCCGAAGGTCATCTCTGCTGCGGCTCGGCAGGCGTGTACAACATTCTCCAGCCCGAAATTTCAGGCGCGCTGAGAGATCGCAAGGTGGGGA
>JAEWCT010000351.1 GCA_023390485.1 Pseudomonadota bacterium | reverse complement strand
GTGTCTTGACTTCCCAATCCAGCAGTTTCGGCAAACCTTCGCCCGTCATCTCCAGCGGAACCCGGATTTGCGGATATTCATCGCTCGTCGCGGCGTAATCCTTGCCCCGCTGCACGACGTGCCATTTGCCGAAATCGAGCGACGGCACCGCCTTGTCGTCCGCGTCGTCCGCTGGTGCGCCGAGCCGCTTCAAGGCATCAGCTGCGAAGCGCCAGCTCGGCCGCAATTGCAGAACGCGGCGGAGATCCGTTATCGCGGTATCGGCTTGGCCGGTCGCTTCCTCGATTTCCCCGCGCGCCCAAAGCGCTTCCGGCGCGTTCGCATCGAGCTTGATCGCCGTTTGCACGTCCTTGGCGCCGATATCCGGCTGGCTGTTCTGCTTGTAGACGAACGCCCGAAACGCAAACGCGGCGGGGGAACGCGGATCAAGCTCTATCGCGCGATTGAGATCGGCGTAGGCGTCGTCCGCAGCTTCTGCAACGCCGTTGGCAAGACCGCGGCCCGCATATGCGGCGGACGATTTGCCGTCGAGTTCGATGGCGCGTGAAAAGTCCTTGATCGCAGACGCGGTGTTGCCGTCGAGCAGATACGCATAGCCGCGCACGACATAGAGCTCACTGTTGCTGACGTCGAACGCAACGGCACGCGAAAGATCTTCGATCGCCTCTTCACGCTGCCCCACCGCCATCCGCGCTTCTGCGCGATTGCGATAAGCCGAGGCGAAACGCGCATCTGCATTCACAGCGCGCGAAAAATCGCGGATCGCAGCATGCGGCTTGCCGACAGTGAGGTACGCCAGCCCCCGGCCCGAAAGCGGTGGCGCGCTTGCCGGCATCAACTCGATCGCCTTGGTAAAATCGAGGATGGCATCGCGCGTCTTGCCGGCCTTCATTTTTGCGTTGCCGCGGTTCGAATAGGCAGCTGCGTAACCCGGCGCCAGTACGATGGCGCGATCGAAATCCTTCGTCGCCTCGCCGTACTGCCCGAGCGCCAAAAGCAGGTTGCCACGATTGTTGTAGGCAACCGGATACTCCGGAAAAAGTTCGACCGCCCGGTTGTAGTCTTCGAGCGCAAGCTTCGTTTCCCCAAGCCGCACGTTCGCGACACCGCGATCGTTGAGAATCGTTGCGCGCCTGTCATTGGCGAGCCCCGTGTCCTTCAGCGCTTCCGAATAAGTTGCAACCGCCTTTGCGACGTCACCGCGAACAAGTTGAGCCGCACCTTCCTCGACCTGCGACGGTACCGAGACGCCGTCTGCCGCAAACGCCGGTCCCAGCGCAAGCGACGAGGCGAAAGCCAGAGAAACCGCGGCTGCGTGAAAGCCCCTTGTCATTATCTGAGCAGAATCCTTTTGGGTGGTCTCGAACCGCGATTCACATCTTACACAACCTAGGGTGCCATTGTGACCCTCGGGCGAGCAACGGCCAAATCCGGCAGCGGCTCTCCGTCCAGTTGACGCATACGTAAAAGCTGCCTTACGAGGCCAGTAAGACTTCCTCCGGAGACCCTCGTCATGAACCTTTGGCTTAGGCTCATATGGGTTCTGCTGACGGCCAAGGGCCGTGGTCACCTCGACGTGCCGCGCGAATCGTCCGCGCTCGCGTTTCGCGTCTGGCCGCACGATCTCGACATCTCCATCCACATGAACAACGGCCGTTATCTGACGCTGATGGACCTCGGACGCCTGGATTTCATGGTGCGCTCCGGCCTGTGGCGCGAAGTTCTGCGCCATCGCTGGACGCCCATCGCGAGCGCCGTCACCATTCGCTTTCAGCGCGAACTGCGAACGTTCCAGAAATTTCGGCTTGAAACGCGCCTCCTCTGCTGGGACGCAGCGCTCGTCGTGATGGAGCAGACCTTTGTCATCCACGGCGGCGCGCGCGACGGACAGGCGGCGGCGCGGGCGCTGTTCAAGGGCGGTCTCTACGACCGAAAAGAAAAGAAGTTCGTCGAGATTTCCCGATTGATGGCCCTCCTCGGAGTTTCCGAAGTCAGCCCACCCTCGACGCCTGAAGTCGAAGCGTTCTTGCGCGCCGACGATCAACTGAAGCAGGCCGGCCGCGTTTTGACCTAGCGCCGCCCCGCCGGCTTCGTGGCCTGATGCAGTTTCTGCAGAACGCCGGGCAGAAGGTCCGGCAGGTCTTCGGCAATAAGCCCGATCCCGAAGGCATCGGCGCATTCGCCATGAAGCCAGACCGCGGCGGACGCGGCTTCGAAGGCCGGCATGCGTTGCGCAAGCAGCCCAGTGACGAAACCGGCAAGCACGTCCCCCGATCCCGCCGTCGCGAGCGTCGCCGGAGCGTTCGAATTGATCATCGCCCGCCCGTCCGGCGCTGCAATCACGGTATCCGCACCTTTGAGAATGACGACCGCGCCCGACTGCGCCGCCGCCGCGCGCGCCCGATCGACTTTCGAACCTGGAAGCTCGCCGAAGAGCCGTTTGAATTCGCCCTCGTGCGGGGTCATGACGACAGGCGCTCGACGCTCCTTGATTGCAGCAAAAAGCGTGGATCGCTGTGCCGGAGCCCGATCGCCGTTGCGAGCAAGAAACCCCATGCTGGCGTCAGCACGATCTCCGTCGTCCTCCGGATCGGCGAACGAGGTCAAAGCGTCGGCGTCGAGCACGGTTGAAGCCGACGTTTTCAGAATAGCTAGAACGTCCTCCGCGGTCTCCTGACCTACAGACGCGCCTGGACCGATGAGAACCGCGTTGCGGCGTTGATCGCGCAAAAATTCGGAGAGTGCCTTAGCGCCCGAAACGGACCGCACCATGATCGATGTGACCTGGGTCGCAATGATCGCCGTAGCAGTCGAATTGCCGACAAGCGTCACGACACCCGCGCCGGACCTGAGCGCGCCGCGCGCTCCGAGACGCGCAGCAC
>JAEWCT010000255.1 GCA_023390485.1 Pseudomonadota bacterium | reverse complement strand
TTGCAGATGTCCTGGCCCTGTCAGCGTGTCCGAACGTGAAAATGCTGTTGTTTCGCAGATATGCCATGACCTTGGGATCGGAAACCTTGTAGTCGGCCAGGCTGCCCGACCCGAGTGCGGCCCTCGTCGGACTGGGAATAATCTGAATCAGTTCAAAGAGCTTCATTTGATCGATCGGATTTGGCAGTCTTTTCACGATCGCCGGCACTTGCGGGAAAATATCGGCGTGCGCGTGCATGAGGGCATCCCGCACGGCAGTCCAGTGGTTGAGCCGATGATCCAGATTGCCGATCCGCGCCTCTTCTTTGTCGTCGCGAAGGTTCAATGCGGGATCAAAGGCTGCAATCGACTTTTTTACCGCCCCCCATTTCTTTCGCCCATTTTGATCTTCGGCCGGGCCTGTCTGCAAACTTCCCTTATATCTATTCGAGCGCGCGTTCCCGATGTTCTGATTTCCGTTTGTCTCGGCAAAGAACAGCCCCAGGCTGATACGGCCTGCCGCTTCGGCATTGTTCGCATCAAGGCCCTTGGCTCGCGCAATAGCCGTACCCAAATCGACAACGTCCTTGAACGGAGTATCTGATTTTTGCGCGTTGACGGGCGGCGTCTGCATCACATCGAAAAGTCTCTTGTATTCATCGAGCAGCGGTTCATTGCCGGCGTCAAAGTACGCCGGAGGGATTCCGTATTTGTTGGGGCCGCCTATTTTGGACGGAAGAGCGTCGGTGAGGTCTTTGTATGCGCTCATCATGCTGTTGCGAGCAAGGTAGAGCGCTTGTCCCGGCAAGTTCGGCAGCGGCCGATTTGAATCGATCAGCGCGCGCCGCTGGCCCAGGATGGACTCGAAGCTGCTTACTGAATTACGGTATGTATCGAGCGCATCTGATTGCTTTTTCGAGAGCGCCGCTGGCTCACCCATTGCAGGCGACACGAAACTGAGATTGCCGATGGCGGCCGCGACGAGCGACGCGACCGTGCTGACGATCGCATCGGCGGCGATGGAAGCCGGCGGTGTGAAGAAGAGTCCGAGAGCCAGGGCCGCGGTGGGCACTGCAGTATGGTTCGTTATTCCCATGGCGACTTCCCGTGCTCGAATTTCATCGGACGACTTCCTGCCGATATGATATGCTGGTGCTCCCTGTACAGGAGAATGGATGCCATGGCACGTGCCCCCAATCGCGGGGGACAGGATGAAATAGGCGCCGACACGATGGGAGGAAACCATGACCATCGAAAGCATTCTGAGACGGAAGGGCACCGACGTCACAACAATCGCTCCGGACGCCAGCATCAAGAGGGCGGCGGACTGGCTCTGCGCGAAGAATATCGGCGCTCTCGTGGTGACCAGCGAGAACTCGGTTCTCGGTTTGATTTCCGAACGTGAAATCGTTCATGCATTCTCCCGCTATGGCGAGGCGGCCGCGACGATGACTGTGAAGGAAGTCATGCAATGCGGCGTGACCACCGTGTCTCCGGACGAGAGTGTCAATCGCGCGATGAAACTGATGACGCACCATCGCGTGCGCCACATGCCGGTGGTACGCGGCGGCAAGCTGGCCGGCATCGTCAGCATCGGCGATGTGGTCAAGGATCGACTTGAGAACCTGGAGCTCGAGACGAACATCCTGCGCGACGTCTACAAGGCGGCGCGTTGACGGCAGCATCAGCTCTCAGGCGCGCTGCCAATCGTCGTGCGCGCGTTGATATCGACGTTGCCGGGCCAGAACTTCGGTTCTGAATGAACCAGAACCGAAGCTCCGGATTCAAGTCTTTCACCAAATCACGCACATTCGCGCCGGTAGCCAATCACAATCGCTTTCGATGTGAAATCGCTCACAATGTGCGGCGATCGCTCAACCTACATTCGGTTCACGAACGCAATCCAACATCGTATGGTTCGCCTGTCGACTTCGCCGAAGGAGGCCGCGTCATGAGCAGCAATTCCCAGCCTTCAAAGCAACCGCCATGGGACTGGCCGTCCTGGATGAAGGGCAGCATGCCCAATCCGCTCGATTTCTTCGCGGCACCACAGAACCTCGTGCAGCCGATCCTGCCCGGATGGGTCATTGGCAACGTGACCAACATTACCGAGCAGAATTCGAGCGCGCCGGACACCGAACGCGAGATTGTCGCCGCTCAGAGCTACGGCCGTCAGTTGGGCCGCGTCATGGACGCTCTTGCAGCTCTCATTGCCAACCTGCCGAAGGCGGAGCAGGATGCAACGGCTTTCGAGAAGTTCACCAAGATCTATGGCGAGATCAATGCCATCAAGGCGAAGGCCGCCGCCGGGCGCATCGACCGCATCGCAGCCGATCTCGCTACGCTCGAAGAGACGAATCCCGAGGAATATGAGCGCCTCGCAGCGCGGATTCGCGATGCCCTGAAGGGAGCATAGCGTCTGCTGAAGCGGGTCCTAATGGCTGATCATCCACGGGCGTGCCGTGGGAAAACCCTTGGCGCCACTCTTGCTCTTGGTCATCAGGCGCGCCGGCTTCTTGCCGGAGCAGCAGCCGCAGCCGGGGCCGTGCGAGGCCTTGTACTGGTCGAGCGTTTTCGGCGCGTGCGCGCTGCGCTCATTGGTGGCATGGGCCTTGCGCTTGTCGGAGGGCATGCAGAAGAAGCTCGGCGCAGTCAGGATGACGCGCGGCGATTCCGCTTCGCATTGCGGGCATTCCTGCGGCAGGTCACATTCGGACATCGGCCGCATGTCCTTGAACGGACCGCAATCGTTGCAGAGATATTCGTAGACAGGCACTTTTTCCTCCTGGCGCGATGGGGTTTGGGAACTCGCGGCGGATGCGGGGCAGCAGATTGGCGCCGTCCCGCATCCTTCTTGCGCAGGGAGCTACTTGTCCGGTGAGATCGGCATCTGAACGTCGCCCTTGATGTGCCTGATCGGGCCGGCCGATGACGGCATCACGTCGAAGTCGAAAATCTCCGTCGGCAGCCACAGCGTGGCGCAGGCGTTCGGAACGTCGACGACGCCGGAGATGTGGCCCTGGCACGGCGCGGTCCCGAGGATCGAATAGGCCTGCGCACCGGAGTAGCCGAACTTCTTCAGGTACTCGATCGCGTTCAGGCAGGCCTGGCGATAGGCGATGTGGACGTCGAGGTAATGCTGCTTGCCGGCCTCGTCCACCGAAATGCCCTCGAAGATCAGGTAATCCTTGTAGTTCGGCGTGATCGGCGACGGCTTGAACACGGG
>JAEWCT010000335.1 GCA_023390485.1 Pseudomonadota bacterium | reverse complement strand
ACCACCTCAAGGTAGTGCGTCTACCAATTCCGCCACAACCGCAGTTCCGACCCGTAGGATCTGGAAATCGCGAAAGGGCGTTTGGCGCTGCCCAAATCCGCGAAGACGCCGACGTAACAGAGCGTTCTCACAAACGCAAGCGGCAGTTTGCCAGGGGCCCGTCGCGCCACTTGGCCCGGACTCACTCTATATAATGCAGTGATCGCTATTATCGGGCACCGGATCGCCGGAATCCCGCTTGAATCAGCCGATTTTTGAGGTTCGACACCGTTCGAGAACCAGTCAGATTAACGCCGATGCCATCCAAATTATCGATTGCAAACTCTTCTGCCGCCGTCGATTGGGTCGTCAGCAACGGCTATGTCGAATACGACCGCGCCCTCGCCGTTATGGCGCGACGGACAATGGCAATTCGCGAAGGCCGGGCGAAGGAACTGGTCTGGCTGCTGGAGCATCCACCGCTATACACGGCCGGCACCGGTGCGAAGGAGCAGGACCTTCTGAACCCCCGCTCACTCCCCGTTTATCACACCAACCGCGGCGGCCAGTTCACCTATCACGGTCCGGGTCAACGTGTGGCATACGTAATGCTCGACCTCGAAACCCGCGGCCGCGATATCCGCAGCCTCATAACCCACCTCGAGAAGTGGCTGATTGACACTCTAGCCGAGTTCAATGTCGTTGGCGAAACGCGGCCGGACCGCGTCGGCATCTGGATCAGACGGCCGTCAAAAGGCGAAGCGGTCGAGGACAAGATCGCCGCGATCGGTCTTCGCGTCAGCCGATGGGTGACCAGCCATGGGATAGCCCTGAACGTCGACCCCGATCTTTCTCAGTTCGACGGAATCGTCCCGTGCGGCATCCGCGAGCATGGGGTAACGAGTCTGGCCGGCCTCGGCTTGCCGGTGACGCTCTACGACGTCGACGTCGCGCTGCGCAGAAGTTTTCAACAGATTTTCGGGCCGACGAAGCTCATCGAGACTAATGAACTCGACATTTAGGCCGAAAACGGACGATCGGCACGCCAACGCTCAGGCCGCAAAAAGAAAAAGGCGCCTGCGTCCGAGGGGGACACAAGCGCCAAACAGGCGATGCCGCAACCTTTTCTCTACCTTATTTTCCCCTCTCCCTCTTTCGAGGCGCTGCCAGCGGGCGGCGCGAGCCCCTTTTCGGAAGAATCGTAGTAGAGAAATCCCCCCTCGACCGAGACGCTTTCCGAACCATCGAGTTCGTACTCGTCGTTTACATTGTCGTTGAGGCGGACGATGCAGCTCTTCTGACAGACCCCGCCAATCACCTTACCTACTGGCAGAACTGCGTCTTGGTGGGACGAGCCCTGGGTGATGGTGAGCTTGACCTCATTATCACCTCGGTTGGCAATCGTGGCTGCCGAAGCAGCCGAGGTCATAAGAAGAACTGCGATCACGCGAACCGTAAGAGCCAGAAGGTCAAAACGGCCGCTCCTGTGATCGCGGCAGAAATCCATTACTTCTTCTTCTTAGCTGCCTTCTTGGCAGGAGCCTTCTTGGCGGCTTTCTTCGCAGCTTTAGCCATTTTAAATCGTCCTTCCGTTTGGATCGTTGACAGACGCACGTCTGTCGACCCGACTCGAGTCAGGTCACCTTGACATTGATAAGATTCAAGACAATGCACAAACGAAATTTGGCGTTTGGTGATATCGGAAATTTCGATAGATGAGTTTTCCACGCACCGGATGAGGATTCCACGCGATGGACGTCAATCTCGCTCGTACATTCCTCGTCGTCGCCGAGACCGGAAGCTTCGTCGATACCGCACGCAAGCTGAACATTACCCAATCAACCGTCTCCGCACGCATCAAAGGCCTGGAAGATCTGCTCGGACGGCCACTTTTCACGCGTTCCAAGTCCGGCGCCGCGCTCACGGGCGCCGGCGAACTCTTTCAGAAGCATGCACTCGCGATGGTCCGCGTTTGGCAACAGGCGCAGCTGCAGGTCTCGCTTGCCGATCAGCATCCTGAGCACATTTCGGTCGGCGCTCCGTTGAGCCTTTGGGGCGGATTCCTGTTGAAATGGGCCGCAGGATTGCGAGTCCAGATCCCCGGCATCGCGGTTTCAGCGACTGCGGGCGCCTCAGCCATGCTGAGCCAGCGCCTCATCGAAGGAACGCTCGATCTCGCGATCATGTACCGTCCGTCGCCCCCTCCGGGCCTGACGATCGAACATTTGTTCGACGAGGAGTTCGTTTTGGTCTCGTCATCGAAGGCGGCGGCGCGGCGCGGCGTTAACGACTATCTGCTCGTCGATTGGGGAACGGACTTCTTGCAGGATCACGCCGCGGCATTTCCCGAGCACGCAAATCCCGCGATCAGTCTCGATCTCGGACCGATGGGCCTGGACTATCTGCTGGCGAACGAATGCTCGGGATATTTCCCGGCGCGAATGGTGCGCAAATTGATCGCGCGCGGCCGGGTCAGAGAGCCCAAACGCGCGCGAAAATTCACTTATCCGGTATATATGGTCTATCCGGAAACCCGGAACGAAGAGGCCTATGAGCCTATTCTGCGCGGTTTGAGGCGGGCGGCCGCCAAGCTCGGTTGATGGC
>JAEWCT010000126.1 GCA_023390485.1 Pseudomonadota bacterium | reverse complement strand
CTCCGAAGCGTGATCGACACATGCTCGACATCAATGCGGCCGCCCTTGTGCCGGGCACCGAGTTCACGACGGCTCATCGGCGCAATTCCTCAGGCGTATGCCACGGCGTTAGCGCAGCTCCAATTCTACGCAAAAGATAGCTACTCCCCATGCCGAGCAATCCGATCAGCACCATTCCAAGCACGATATCGGCATAGTTCTGCAAAGTGTACGATTCCCAAGTGAAATAGCCGATGCCGAATTGCCCGGAGATCATCTCGGCGGTGATAAGACAGAACCACGAGGTGCCCATGCCGACCGCTAGCCCCGTGACGATACTTGGCGCCGCGCCGGGTAAAATCACTTCCCACAGGATGGCATGTCGCATTCCGCCGAGACTGCGCGCGGAAGCAATGAGACGCGGGTCGACGTTTTCAACGCCGTGCACCGTAATGAGAAGAATCGGAAACACCGCGCCTATGAACGTGATGAAGATCATCGAAAGTTCGGACGATGGAAACATCAGGACGGCGAGCGGTATCCAGGCAACTGCCGGTATGGGCCGCAGCAATTCGAGCGGCGGCGACAGGAGATCCGACGCCAGCCGAGATTTTCCGATCGCGAGGCCCAAGCCGATGCCGACCACGACAGCAATCGCGTAACCGGCAAACACACGAACCAAACTGGTCCCGATGTGAGCGAAGACCTTCGGCGATTTTGCGAACCCGATTGCCGCAAAAAAGACGTCGGTCGGTCCTGGGACGTTGGCGAACGTAACGATCCCGAGATCGATGCGAAAGTGGGAAGCCGCCTGCCACGCGAGGAGGCAGACGGCGACCGAAATTGCCCTTACGATCCAACGACCGTAGAAGGCTTCAGATGACTGGGCCAACCTACCGGCCTCAGTTGCTTGCGAGCACGGCGGCGCGCGCACCATTATAGTCGAGCACCTTGCCGCCGTGGTTCTTGGCCCATGCCTCGGCACTGTCTTTGAGCAGGAAGGCAGTCACTTCCCCGCTATCCGCGCGCACGAACCACGACTTGGCGCCAAGCAGCTTGATGCCGCTCTCACGATCTTGCGCGTAGAAAACCCGGATCGTCTTCCCCTCGGATTCGAAGGCCTTGGCCGCCTTGAATGCATTTTCCGCAGATGCATAGTGACGGACGAGAGGCTCATCCTTGATCCAGATCTGAGCCACCCGCTTCGGATCCTTGATCTCTTCGCCGGTGAGTGCGTCCTTGGCCTTCAGCGGCAGCTGCTCGTAATTCTTGAGGTGCGCCTCATAATCGAGACCCGCCTCCTTGAATGCTTCTTTGATGTATCGGTCGGAGATGAAAGTGTTGATGTCGAGCCCCTGATCCGTCTTCTTCAGTAGCTTCAGTGTCTCGATCGCCGCGGCGACGTCCTGACGGAACTCGGGCTTCCAGGTGAGATCACGCGTTTGCAATCCCAGTGGGCCGTGGAAGAGATAATCGACTTCCGCTTCAACGCCCGTCACCCTGGCGATCAACTCGCTGTATTTCTCGGGCTCTTCGGTAATCCGGCGATCTGCTTCGATCGCCGCGCGCAGGTACGCAACGACAATCTCCGGATATTTTTCGGCATACGCCGCATCGACAAGCGCTCCATGAAGGGTTGGGCTTGTCACCTGCGAACCGTCCAGGATCTTGCGGGCAAAGCCGCGCCACGGGAACAGCTCGGCATACGGCACGAAATCGGCATGAGCGTCGATCTTGTTCGCTTGCAACGCAGGCCCGGCCACTTCAGGCGCTTGAGTGATGATCGTGACGTCCTTTTCCGGGTCCCAACCCTGCGCCGCTAGAGCCCTGAGCAGGAGCGCGTGGGAGGTCGAAGCGAAGGGCACCGATATGGTCTTGCCCTTCAGCTCGGAAAACGACTGGATGGGTGAATCCGCTGGAACGACAACGCCGTTCCCGCTGCCCTTCACACTACCCTGAAGCACGGTGATGAAAATGCTCTTGCGGCCGGCCTTTTCATGAGCGACGCCATTGAGCACACCCGGAAAGTCGGCCATGACGCCGAAGTCCAGCTTGCCGGCGATCTGCTCATTGGTGATCGGCGCGCCGCTTGTGAAATTCTTCCACTGAATATCGTACGTCGCGTCTTTGTATTTGCCGTCGTGCGGCAGGTATTTCTCGAGCAGCTTTTCCTCGCGGATAATCAGCCCGCCGGTCGCTGTATTGATTGTCGCGTCCTGCGTACCGATTGCAACACGGATTGTCTCGGCCTGAGCGGCCGAAACGATACTCACTGTAGCGAGAAATCCGGCAACGAGCGAAGTTAAACGCATTTAGGTCCCCTACAAGAAAGCTGTTGCGCTTGGTGTCTTCCGCGAGAAACACGAGCAGAACCTTCTGTTCCGTCTCCGGCACGTTTGCGCGAGAAGATCAAATTGCAGTCGCGGCGGCGATCCGTAAAGCCGTGATTAGCATTTCCTTTAGACCCATTTTTCATATGGATTGCTGCATGTCGGATTTTCCGAGTGTCACGCTTCCTACGGCGCACAGACGATCCGCTCTTGCGGATTCTCTGATGAACATTGCACGCGCCATGCGTCGCTTTGTTCAAGCGCCGGGCCATGCTGCAACTATCTCTCGGTGATAATTGGCTCACCATTCGAAATGGCGCCGCTGAAAAAGCTAGCAGAAACTTGTGCGCGAAATTCGGACACGGAATGATCAAGCGCAGCAAGAGACCGTCTCTTCTTATCGGCGGGATTATTTTTAGAACGAGATCAAAGGGAAGTTTGACCGCGGCCCTCAAAGAAGCTCTGCTGCGATTACATCGTCGACAAGGATGGTCTGGCCAAGTTGGCGCTCCCGTCGATAACGCGCTGATGGAATTGAAGCCGGTCAACGCGCTATCCCGCGTCACCGCGCCCCCGAGACTAACAAGCGCCGGTTGTCTGCTTTCGCAGCGACGGCGGGAATATCACCAACATCGACAATCAATAATGGCTGCCATCAGCCAGACAATCTCGTCGGCTGACTTCGACTGGCTTTAATATGAGTTCCGTTGCGCGAAGTATCAGCCGTTGCAGCTGACGTGCTTATGGAAAACACGCTGTGGCGTTCAAGGGTATGCTCCAGGTTTTGAGGCCCGCGCT
>JAEWCT010000330.1 GCA_023390485.1 Pseudomonadota bacterium | reverse complement strand
GAAGGGAATCGAACCCTCGTATGCAGCTTGGGAAGCTGCCGTTCTACCATTGAACTACGCCCGCGGCCCTGAGGCCCGGGTTTTGACACTTTCTCGACGATCCAGCAAGCGGTTCGAAATCGTTCGTCTGGCGGTTTCGTCATTTCGGCGTCGTCGATCGCTTTACATTGGTGACGCCGATGAAGCCGGATTTTCGGGCGATGCCCGCGAACCGCTTTGCGGCTGTCATATCTTGGAGACCTTGCGATGACTGATATCACTGCCGCTGGGACCTATTCGCTGGGCGATCGGACCGTGAACCGCATGGGTTACGGCGCCATGCAACTTGCGGGGCCCGGCGTCTTCGGACCGCCGAAGGATCGGAACGCCGCGCTGGCCGTGCTCAAGGAAGCCGTGGCGCGTGGCGTCAATCACATCGACACCAGCGACTTTTATGGCCCGCACGTCACCAATCAGATCATTGCCGAGGCACTGCATCCGTATCCGGATAACCTCGTGATCGTGACGAAGGTCGGGGCAGTGCGCGGCGAGGACGCCTCCTGGATTCCGGCCCTCTCGCCCGCCGACATCACGCGCGCGGTGCATGACAATCTCCGCAACCTCAAGGTCGATCGGCTCGAGGTCGTGAACCTGCGTGTCGGCGGCATTCACGGGCCGGTCGAGAGTTCGCTCGAGCCCCAGATGATGGCGTTGGCCGAGCTGCAACGCAAAGGACTGGTCCGGCAGATCGGTCTCAGCAACGTGACGTCGAACCAGCTCAAGCAGGCGCGGACTTTTGCCGATATCGTTTGCGTCCAGAATCTCTACAACCTTGCGCATCGTGACGATGACGCCCTGATCGACGAACTGGAAAACCTCGGCATCGCCTATGTGCCGTTCTTCCCGCTCGGCGGCTTTACGCCTTTGCAGTCGTCGGCACTGTCGGCGATTGCAGCGGAACTCGGCGCAACGCCGATGCAGACGGCTCTGGCGTGGCTGCTGCGGCGTGGGCCGCACATTCTCCTGATCCCGGGTACGTCCTCGCTCGCGCACCTCAGTGAGAATCTGGCCGCGGCCGAGCTCAAATTATCGCATGAGGTGTTTCAGCGCCTTGCCTCGATGGTGTGATCGGTGTTGGGAAATATCCCCCTCGGGCGGAAAGGCTAGCGTTGAGCCTAAACGCAGTTCAGCCTTTCCGAGGCAGCTACGGCGGAAATTTTTAGATTCCGCGTTTCAGAAGCATGATAGAAGCTTTGGCGTTGATGGGGGTGAGATGATGAAGCTCATTACAGCAAATCTCTGCGTCGCAGCTGCTGTCGCGTCTTGCTGGCTCGGTGCGGCGGCTCGTGCCGACGATTTAGGGACTCAAACCCCGTCACATGATCCGGCGCTCGCCGCAAAGGTCAATCAGGATATCGACAAGGCGGCAGGCATCGGTGCCGCCAAGCCTTCCGCCGATTTGGAGCAGCGGATCAACGATCTGGAAGCGACGCGGTCGGCGGTCGACCAGCGCAAGGGCTCGCCGATCAGTTTGAGCGTGAGCGGCTGGGTCGGCGAACAGGTGCAATACAACATCAAGCAGTAGCGCGCCCGCGCCACAGCGCGAGGGAAGAGCGAGCGCGCATTTGCTTGGCGCTCGCTGAACGCGGATGCGCGCCGGGTCAGGGTGCGGTCGTCCGTTTTTCGAGAAGGTCGCGAATTTCCTTGAGGTAGATCTCAGATGGCGTGGGGGCGGGCGCGGTAACCGCCTTCGGCTTCTGGACGAAAGAGATCAGCTTGATGAGAAGGAAGATTGCGAACGCTGTAATGAGGAATTTGATGACGGCGTTCAGGAATATGCCGTACTTGATCAGAACCGGCTCGGTCGGTGTCGGGATTTTGACGGCGAGGCTCGAGAAGTCGACGCCAGCCAGAATGTAGCCGATCGGCGGCATAACGATGTTGTCGACGAGCGTAGCAACGATCGGTGCGAATGCGGCACCGATGATGACGCCGACGGCGAGGTCGATAACATTGCCCCGCATCGCAAATTCTTTGAACTCGTTGACTATGCCCATTGCGATGTCCTTCTCAGATGATATTTCGGACCGATCTCACGCGACGCTAATTCAGGAGTTTAGTTGTCGTCATGACGAGGCGAACAATTGAAGCGGCCGTCGCGGAAAGTGGTGCAGTGTTGCAACGACTCGTACAGAACTTAAAGGATGGCACCCAGTAGGACAACGTCGCGCCACGCCGTTTTGGGTATTGGATCGTTGGACAAGGGCCGCCGCGGCTGGGCAATAGTGCGGTAAGCTGAGGACCGGTTTTGGGGGGTCCGACGGCGGCGAGGGGATCAAGCCGGATGATCGAACGCAAGGAACGCAAGCCCTATTGGCGCCATACCAAATGGCAAGTCCTGGCGAGCATCATCCCGTTCATCGCCCTCGTTATCATTTTGCCACTTTATGCCGAACAGTTGAATGCGAGCAGGTTTCTCGGCTTTCCGCTGGGGTACTTTCTCGCCGCCCACGGGTTCTTCGTGGTCGCGCTGATCACGGTTGCGAGCTACGTCAATCGCCAAAATGCCATCGATCATTGGCATGGCGCCCATGAAGACATGTGAGGCGGACTATGGCGTTCGGCGCGCGTGCGAGGATGGTCAATCCCCGCCTCGGCACGTATTTCAGCATCTTCGCGGCGCTCTACACGGCGCTCTTTCTGCTCGTCTTGATTTTCGAGCAGCTCAGCCTCGATGAGCATCTGCTGAGACTGGCGATCTTCGCCGGGCCCATTCTCATCTACGGCGCGATCGGGCTTTCGGTCGCGACGAACGAGACGCTCTGCTTTTTTGCAGCTGGACGTCGCGTGCCCGCCGCCTATACGGGGCTGCTGCTTGCGGCTTCGGCGCTCGGCGGAACGTTGATCGTCGCGGGAACCGGAGCGTTCTTCTTCGCCGGCTTCGATGCCCTCGTGCTGCTGATCGGCACGCTCACCGGCTTTGTCTTCATGGCAATTGCGCTTGCGCCCTTCTATCGAAAGTTCGGCGCCTTCACGGTTCCGAGTTATCTCGGGCGGCGATTCGAGAGCCGGTCGCTCAGGATTGTGACCGCCGCCGTCGCGGCCGTTCCGATGCTTCTGGTCCTCTCGGCCGAACTTCGCATGGGCGGCAACGTCGCCCAGCGGCTGACCGGCGGCAGCGCCAATGGCCTCATCTGCCTGCTCGCGCTCACCATCGCGATTTCCACCGGTGCTGGCGGGAAACGCTCGTTCACGTGGGCGGGCGTGGCACAATCGATTGCACTTTTCCTCGCGTTGCTTGCCGTGGCGACGACGGTCAGCGTCATCGTGACGAGCCTGCCGATCCCGCAGCTCGCGAACGGGCCGATGGTGCGCGGG
>JAEWCT010000077.1 GCA_023390485.1 Pseudomonadota bacterium | reverse complement strand
ACGTTCGTAATGGCGGCCGTCTCGGCGTCGTCTGCGATCTGTACGATAAGACCGGGCTCCCCGTTCCGTTTTTCGGCCAGGATGCGAGAACCGTCAGCATTCCGGCGATGATTGCGCGCCGCGTCGGAGCGCGGATCTGGATGGCGCGCTGCCGCCGCATCGGCAGGGACAGCCGCTTCGAAATCGAGTTGAAAGAACTTCGCGTGCCGCGCACCGCCAACCAGGGCGACGACGTGAAATGGGCGACGGCCGAGATGACCCGCCAATTCGAGGCCTGGGTGAAAGAATACCCGGAACAATGGATGTGGTCGAACCGCCGCTGGAGTTGAGGCGGCGGAGTTGAGGCCGAAATTCTAGCTGCGGCTCTTAACCGGAACCGCGGGTGAATACGTGGCGTTTCATCAGGTTGAACCGCCACGGAGCGCCGGATGAACGACGCCCTTTCGCCACTACGATTGTTTATCGTTTTTCTCGGAATCCTGCTGCCGACTCTGGCTCTCATTCCTTTGGGAAGCCTCTGGCTTTGGCAGCATGGGTATCTGATCTACTGGGCATTGGCGACGCTCGCCTGCACCCTCTTCGCCTATTTTTTCGAGCGCCGCACGCTCGGTCCGCTGCCCAAGAAACCAGGAAGCACGGACGAAGTGCCTGCCGACACGGAGACCCAGCGCAACGCCACCGACGGCGACCGGTTGCGCCGCGAATCCAAGAAGGCGGTCGACATCTTCGCCGAGGCCGCGAACGAGCGGACGATCTCAACGTGGAATGATTTGATGAATACGGGGCTAGAGACAGTCGAGCTGGTCGCCAAAATCTATCATCCCGATCGCAAGGACCCGATGCTGCGCTTTACGGTTCCGGAAGCCTTGACGCTGGTCGAGCAGGTGAGCGGGCGGCTGCGGCCGGTATTCGAGGGCACAATTCCGCTTGGCAATCGCCTGACAGTCGCGCAGTTCGCACAGATCTACAGATGGCGCGGTATCTACGACGTGGCCGGGCGGGCCTGGTCGGCCTGGCGTATCGTCCGGATGCTGAACCCTGCGACGGCGGCCACTTACGAGTTGCGCGAGCGGCTGTCGAACTCCCTGATCCAATGGGTCAAAGGCACGATCTCCGGTCGGCTCGTTCGCGCTTATATTCACGAGGTCGGTGCCGCCGCCATCGATCTCTATAGCGGCGAACTCCGCAAGGCTGTCGGCGACCAGAAGGACAAGAAGCCCATGGCCCCGCAGCCGATCACCAAGTAGTCACGCCTTTACCGAGGCTCACTCCGCAAAGGCCATAACAAGAGAGGCCGCCGAAGCTTCACATCGAAACGCGGATGTTCCGATGCTAGCTTTCGACGACCTCGATCAGGCCTCTCCAGCGGAATGTCGACCGTGCGTTTCCCGCTGATGCGCCATTACGACTTCCAAAGAGCGCCGATGACAAAGCCGACGGCAGCCGCCATTACCAATGTCGCGATCGGCTGATCTTTCACCGATTTATCGATTGCGCCCTTCACGTTGCCGGCCACGTCGCCGACCTGTTGCCGGGCCTGGCCGGCTAACTCCTGCGCACGGTCGGAAGCCTCATCAAAGGTCTGTTTGGCTTTGCCTTTGATGTCGTCGAGTGATGTCGATGTCCCATACTGGGAAGCAGATGCGGCCATAATCAAAACTCCGTTCGTTGCAGGTTCATGCGGTGCAAACGCGGAGCGGAAGGCGTTGGTTGCACGCCCTTTCCTCGAAAGAAATTACCGGCGGCACATGCTCCGCCTGTATTCGAGAGAAGGCGATAATGCGGACTGCTGAATAAGCGCAGCAGACCGCTGCTATTCGAGCTTCAGCGGCTTATCGCAAATCCGGCGGGACGGCTTCGGTAGCAAGCGCGGTTAACGCCTCGTCGAGGCTGAGCACGGTCTGGTCCTGCGAACCCAAGCGGCGCATCGACACCTTTTTCTCCTCGGCTTCGCGCTTTCCGACGACGAGGATGACCGGCACTTTCGCCAGCGAGTGCTCGCGGACCTTGAGGTTGATCTTCTCGTTGCGAAGATCCGTTTCGACCCGCAGCCCCAGCGCCTTCGCCTTCTCGGCGACTTCGCTCGCGTAATCGTTCGCATCCGAGACGATCGGCGCGACGACGACCTGCAGCGGCGCGAGCCACAGCGGGAAGTGACCGGCGAAGTTCTCGATCAGAATGCCGGTGAAGCGCTCGAGCGAGCCGAAGATGGCACGGTGAATCATCACCGGCGTTTTCTTCTCGGAGTGATCGTCGATGTAGAACGCGCCGAGGCGACCCGCGAGGTTGAAGTCGACCTGCGTCGTGCCACACTGCCAGTCGCGTCCGATGGCATCACGCAGCACGTATTCGAGCTTCGGTCCGTAGAATGCGCCCTCGCCTGGCTGAACCTCGGTCTTGATACGTCCGTTCGAGCGACGCTTCACTTCGTCGAGCACATCCGACAAAGCCTTCTCGGCCTTGTCCCATAGCGCGTCGGAGCCGACGCGCTTTTCGGGGCGCAGCGACAGCTTGATGACGATGTCGTCGAAGCCGAAGTCTTTGTAGATACCGAGCAGCAGATCATTGATCTTGAGGCATTCCTCCATGATCTGATTTTCGGTGACGAAGATGTGCGCGTCGTCCTGCGTGAAATGGCGCACGCGGAGCATGCCATGCAAGGCGCCCGAAGGCTCGTAGCGATGCACCTTGCCGAACTCCGCAATCCGGTACGGCAGATCGCGATAGCTTTTCAGGCCGTTCTTATAGATCTGGACGTGGCCGGGGCAGTTCATCGGCTTGCAGCAGAACACGCGCTCGTCCGGCAGGACGGTCGTAAAC
>JAEWCT010000076.1 GCA_023390485.1 Pseudomonadota bacterium | reverse complement strand
CCGTGTTGTGCTGCAAGGTTCATGTAAGTTGGTCCGAGCGCATCGAGTGCAATCGTCAATCCGCCCGACGCCGAACCGGTCAGAGCGGAGAGAATGTTGGTCGCGACCGCGAGCGAGACAAGCGGACCGCCCCCGATCGATAGCACCCAGTCTCGTACCATCGCAAAAGCAGGTAGCGCCGCCACAACCGCGCCGAAACCGACGAGGCTCGCAACGCTCAAGGCGGGCAAGACCGAAGCATTCGCACCGGCGTCCATGCTCTCGCGGAGAGCGGGCAGACGTGGCCGGTTGATAATGACGAGCGTTACGATTGCGGTAAAGAGCGCGACCACCACGGACCATACGCCTCCCACCGCCGAAAGAGACGTGGCTCCCCAACGGGGCTCCGCCAGAAATGCTCCGTCCTGTCGGGGCAGGACGAACATCGACATCAGAAAGTTGACGCCGACGACCACGATCAGCGGTAATGCGGCCACCAAAATGGACGGTGAAGTCTCACTGCGATGCCCGCGATGAATTTCTGCAGGATCGAATTCGCGCGCGGTCGTGGCGAGCTCGCGGATCCTTGCATTATCCATCGCGTCATCGGCGGCGGTGGTAGAGACGTCAGTGCTTTCGCCTGCATGGCGCGCAGCGGTTTCGGCTCGCTTGAGCCACCACAGGCCGAAACCAAGCACGATAGCCGAAGCAATGATGCCAAGCCCTGGGGCAGCAAAAGGTGTCGTTCCGAAGAACGGCATCGGGATTGCGTTCTGAATAGCCGGCGTGCCCGGCAACGCTGACATGGTGAAAGTGGACGTTCCGAGGACGATCGCCGCTGGCATGAGCCGAAGAGGAATAGCGGCGGCACGAAACAAGGCCTCGGCCATTGGCACCAATACGAAGAACGCCACGAAGAGGCTGACGCCACCGTACGTCACCATGGCGCCTGCAAGCACAACGGCGAGAATCGCGTGCTCTTTTCCAAGCCGTTCGGTCATGGTGTTGGCGATTGCAGAAACGGAGCCACTGTCTTCCATCAACTTGCCGAAAAGCGCGCCCAGCAGAAATATTGGAAAGAACTGCGCGAGGAATTGCGCTGCACTCCCCATGAACGTTTGCGTCCAATGGGCGAGCAATGGCTCTCGCGCGAATGCAGCTGCAATGAGGGCGCCTGCGGGGGCGAGGACGAGCACGCTCCATCCTCTGAAGGCAAACCAGACAAGAAAACAGAGGCCAATCAGGATGCCCGCAAGACCCATCGCGTCATACCCCTTCAAGCAGCGCGTCGAGATCGAATGAGGAATGTCGGCCGACGTTCACCCCGTCCTTCTCGAGAAAGGATTCTGCCGAACGGCGTCCCTCGTCGCGCAGCATGCACAGGAACGCCCATTCGGCGTTCAGCTTCGAGGAGTAACCGAGCGCGGCCATTCCATCGCTGGCAATGCGGTGGATGCGCATGCCCGCCCATAGCGCGCCCTCACTGTTTCCCGGATCTGCGACCTGCCGCAGCATTGCAATCATGCGCAGCTCTTTCATCAGGACGGCATTGAACGAAACTTCGTTGAGCCGATTGAGAATGTCGCGCGCTGACTGCGGTATCTCGCTCCGCTCGATCGGATTGATCTGAACGAGGATCGTGTCTTTGGATGTACATTCGCGAACGAGAGGTGTGATCGTGGGATTGCCGGAATAGCCGCCGTCCCAATAGCTTTTTCCGTCGATTTCGACAGCCTGGAACAGCGTCGGTAGACAGGCCGACGCGAGCAGGACCTCCGGAGTGATGTCAGCATTGCGAAACACGCGACCGCGGCCGGTATGCACGTCCGTTGCGGTAACGAAGAGCTTGATGGGCGCGCGTGCCAGCCGTTCGAAATCGATGTTCCGGGTCAGAATCTCATGCAACGGATTGGCGCCGCCCGGATTGAGGTCATAGGGTGAGAACACGCGCGACATCAAATCCATCGCGATGAACATCGGCGAGGCGTCGAGCGTCCAGCGCCCGAGCATGACGTCGATTGGCGTGCGCTGAAATGGGCTGAGAAGCGCTGCTTCAGATACATTGCGCCAGTAAGCGTCCAAGGCGGCGCGCGCTCCCTCTGCACCGCCGCTCGCGTAACCATCGATTAGAACGGCGGCATTCATGGCACCGGCCGATGTGCCGGAGATGCCGCCGATACTCAGCCAGGGCTCTTCCAGTAAGCGATCCAACACGCCCCAAGTGAAAGCCCCGTGCGAGCCACCGCCCTGCAAGGCGAGATCAACCGAACAGGCATTGCGGTCGAGTTTCTTGCAAGCTTCAGATTTTGCGTTGGCCATCGTCGCTCACACTGAAACTTGAACACGCTTAGGTGCAGTGTAGAGAGAGCGTGACGAATGTCTCTTGTTAAAATGACAGTATGTTTTGCAACGCGCGCTATTGATGATCGAATTGTTGCCATTGCGCGTGTCGTTTCAAATTTTATCGCGCGATTGAAGGAGAGATTAGCCTTAAATTGCCCGCGCCGCCGGACAACCGCTTGCGCCTGGCGACATCGAGACGGCCGTGGCGTGACTGCGCAAACAACCTTGCAGGAATGGATTGACCAAAGGATCGCAGATCTCAACAGCGGCGCGACACCCGATCCAAAAAAACTTCACGCACTACAGCACGTGGTCGTCGACACGGCGACGACGGGCGTAGCGAAGAAGCGGATCACGGAGCACCTCTGAGAATGCGACTGCCACCGATGCATCCGCACGCAGCATAGGCCTCGTAGCCAAATCCCGAAGTATTCGAGATTCGACGCGCGCGATTGGAATTACGCGCAAATGCGTTGCCAGCTTTTCCTGGTGGAAGGCCACTTCTGCTGACCCTCATTATTTCATTCGCGACGGTTTCGAGTTTCGTCAGAAGAATTGTTTCCGGATCAAAATCCGAAAGACGAAACGATTTCAATTGAGATATGCCACGCCGAAGCATTCAATGAGTTAGCATCGGCCTGAGCATTCGGGGATGAGAGCCGCTCGTATGCTCGAAGCGAAGATAAATACCGCGAGGATCGCCATTACATTGGATATTTCCTCGGGCATCCGCCCCGATGATGTGCGAGGGCTCAAGCACGAACAACACAGGAAACAAGCCAACGGCTGGGCAAATCGACAGCGCAATCGCAAATAATCCGTACACGGCGAATTTTAGAAGTCTGAGGAATTTCGCGCCAAAGTTTATAAGGCCCATGAAGTAGGGATTAGCTTGAACTGACGATATCCATTGCCAAGCGGACGATCAGCCATCGATATCAGTCGGCGTTGTTGTTCGTCGAAGCGCGTCCGTCCCAACTGCCAATATTGCAAAACAAAATTATTCTAGCCGGATCAGCTTCGCGCTCTTCATGCGAAATAGATGAGATCTGAACGATAAAAATAGAAGCTCAAGCTTCAAGACGAAATATTCAGCCCAAGTAAACGGGATTTAGTGAGCGAGCGTCCTCACGATGCCGAAGCAAGTCAGTGTGGCAATTATCGGCGGTGGGCCCGGTGGATTATTTTCCGCTTGGCACTTGGCAGAGAAGGCCGGTTCCAGCTGCCAAATCACAATTTACGAAGCAAGCGAGCGTCCGGGCGGCAAGATTTCCACCGGACAATTCTCCGGCATCGGACCGTACGAAGCCGGCGTTGCCGAGATCTACGATTACTCACGCATCGGACCCGATCCGCTGCGCGATCTAATCGTCAATTACCTCGGTCTAAAGGTCAAATATCTGCAGGGCGGCCCTTGCGTTCTTGATGGCAAGATCGTCCCGACCCCCGACGATCTTGGGCGGAAGTTTGGGAAACGCACCCAAGATGAAGTGAATGCATTTCTGAAGCGTTGCGTCGATTTAATGAGCCCGGAAGACTATTATCTTTCCAATGCGCGAATGGATAACGAACATTGTTGGGCTAACGTCTCTGCCGAATACGTTCTTGCCACAGAGATCAAGGATGACGCCGCGCGAAGGTATGTC